>NZ_JBEXUX010000040.1:0-95356 GCF_040629175.1 Embleya sp. NPDC005971
GAGCGGCGGAGCCGCAAAACGTTGACTTCGTGGCCCGGAGCGAAGCGAAGGGACACGAAGTCACGAGCGAGGGGCCACTTTTTTGTGGAGGAGCCTGCGACGGAACAAAAAAGTGGCCCCTCGCGAGCCGGCGCCGAAGGCGCCCGACAAGAAGCAGCGTTGCATCGCCGAAAGCCGCCCACCCGCTCGCTACGCTCGCGACCCGGGCCGTCCCGCCGGTTCCGCTCACGACCGGGGCCACCGTGCTCGCTGCGCTCGCGTCCCGGCCCAGCTGTGGAGTCCGGCTCACGCCTCGGGCTTCTCGACTCGCTCCGCTCGCAAGCAAGCCCCATATGTCCGATTCGGCTCGCGCCTCAGGTCTCTCGACTCACTCCGCTCGCAACCAAGCCCGGATGTCGGGCCCGACCTGCGACCGCAGTCCACCGGCTCGCCGCACTCACAACCACGCCCGACCACCGAATTCGGCTCGCAACTCCACCCCGCCCACCCCACCCACAACCCACCCCCTACCCAAGCCCCCGAACCGTCCCCCCGTTCCGCAAGTTCCCCACCACCGTCGGAACCGCCGGACCTGCCGGACCTGCCGGACCTGCAGAACCCACCGACCCCACCGACCCCACCGAAAGCCCCCCACCCGCCCCCTTGACCACCACCTGCCGCCCCTCCCCAACCCCGGAAACCACCCCCGACACCACCACCCTCACCACATCCCGCGTCCCCGCCGCGACCAAATACCAGGCGCCCGTCCGCGAGCGCCACCACGTCGAAGTGACGATGTCGTTGCCGGAACGACTGCACGCAGGCGAATCAACAAGCCGGTTCACCGTCTGCGCGCCCGTCGCACTCGCCCCCGGCGGCAGGAACTGGACCACCACGTCGCCACCACCCCTGCGGTCGAACGCGTGCAGGCACGACCACATCGCCTCCCCGGCCGCCTCGGGCAGGTCGAAGTGCGCGAACTCCCAGTTGTTGACCAGCCGCAGCCCCCGGCCACGCAACGTCTCCAGTGCGCACGCGGTCCGCGACCACACGCCGAGTGCACGTTCGCTCGACGCCGCCTCGGACGGCCGCCCGGTGTGGGCGTACTCCGGCGGCGGCATGTACGTCAGGTGAGTCGCGGACAGTTCGCCCAGATCCGCGAGCAGGTAGGGATGGTTGTCGGCGGCGCGCCTGGCCAGCAGTTCGAGCACCGGCACGGTGACGCAGCCCTTCCCGGCCGTACCCGGGTCGGGCATCGGAGCCGTGACGCCGCCGGTGATCGCGAGCGGCCTGCTCTTGTCCTCGGGCCGCCGCAGGTCCCGCACCGCGGCCTCGTCCACCCAGGGCGCGAGCAACATGCGAACCCCGGCCGGATCGCGGCGAAGCACCACGGCCGAGGCGGAGCGCTCGTCCGAGTCGTCGGCCGCGGCGACGTCGAGGGTGCGCCTGCCGTGGTCGTCGGTATAGCGGGCCAGGCGCGTGCCGTCGGCGAGGAGCACGACGGTCGCCCCCGCGACGTCGCCCGCGTACAGCACACGCGGGACGCCCGTCGGCGGACCGACGGCGGTGCCCCGGCCGAGCGTGACCGCGGTGCCGTCGTCGGGGTCGGCCCAGGCCCGCATCGCCCGTCGGGTCAACGCCTCGTCGCCGGCCCGGGCTCCTCGGGTGGACCACACGTCGAAGTCCAGTCGGGTCGTGCCGACCCAGGCACCGGCCGGAATCGATCGCGGCGGACCACCGACCACCCGTGCGGCGGACGTGGCCCGGTCGGCCCGGCCGCCGTCGCCGGTCGAGGGTTCGCTCCCGCTCATCGTGTACCAGGCGATCGTGGCAATGGCGGTGGCCGAGGCCAGGACGCCCAGCGCGAGGTGCCGACGGCGCCGACGGCGCAGCAGGTCCGACGGGGTGGCCCGAAGGGTGCACGGGTCGAACGGGTCGGCGCGCAGCACGTCGGGGGTTAAGCCGGGCCCGTCCGGATGCCCGGCCGGGCGGAGCGCGGGTCCGCCGGCATCCGCCTCGGTCTCGGCGGCCAGGACGTCCTCGACGCCGGCGGCGAGCAGGAATTCGCCCGCCTCGACGGGGTCCAGGCCGTCCAGCACACGCAGGACGAGAAACGCGCGGGCCGGGCCGGACAACCGGCCGAGCGCCTGCTCGATCGCCGGCTCGTCCGCGTCGCCGGTCGGCGGGAACAGCCGCAGACCCCAGACCTGCGGCAGCAACACCCGATGCCGGCCGGATCGGTTCGGGCGCAGCGCACCACGCACGACGTGCAGCCGGACGAGATCGGCTTCGCTCATCTCCACGACGCCGGGGCGGCGTCCGCGATCGCGCAGCCGGCCGGGCAGTGCGTCCTGGACCAGGGCGTGCGCGGCCAGTACCCGCCGGTGTCGCTCCATCGCAGGCGGCAGGATCAGGTAGGCCAACCGCACGAGTTCGGGGTAGCGCCCGACCACCAGGGCCTCGGTGCGGCGCACCGCCCCCTGCTCCAGCCGGCGTCGGCACAGGTCGACGAGATCGGCCCGGGCCCGCCGCGCCCGCCGCCGGACACTCCGCTCGTTCCGATCGCTTCGATCGGCCCCCGCGTCGGGGCCGTTCGAACCGGCTCGGGCCGCCGGGTCGGGTGTGCTCTCGTCGCCACCGTGTCGCATGTGGGATCCCCTCTCGCCGCGCCCGGGTCGGCGCCCGCGAATCGGTACGGGGCCCGTGCGCATGATGGCCAACGAGCACCGTCGGGAGGGGTCACACCTAATACGAACATCTATTTTTGTGTTGCCATGTGCTCACGCCGGTCGCACCGTCCGGCGGTGCCGGCGATCGTGTCGATCCGGCCTGCGGACTCGACCTTCGAACTCGGCCGATCCGACGGTCAGCCCGGTCCGACGAAACCCGACTGGTAGGCGGCGATCACCGCCTGGGTGCGGTCGCGGGCCCCCAACTTGCCCAGCAGCGCGCTCACATGGCTCTTCACCGTCTCGGTGCCCAGGAACAGTTCGGCGGCGATCTCGGCGTTGTTCAGCCCCCGGGCCATCGCCCGCAGCACATCGGCCTCCCGGTCGGTGAGATTGGCCCGGGCCACCGCGTCGCCGCCGGCCGCCTTCCCGTGGCGCTCGACCAACGCCCGCAGCTTGGCCGGGAACACCAGGGAGTCTCCGGTGGCCAGGGCCCGTACCGCTCCGGTGATCTCGGCAGGGCGGGCCCGTTTGAGCAGGAAGCCGTGCGCTCCCACCCGGAGCGCCTCGTAGACGTATTCGTCGTTCTCGAAGGTGGTGATGATCAGGATCTTGGGCGGCTGGTCGAGATGGGCGAGCAGGTCCCGGGTGGCCTGGATCCCGTCCACCCGCGGCATCCGCACGTCCATCGCGACCACATCCGGGCGCAGCGAGCGCACCAGCGAGAGCACGCCCGCGCCGTCGTCGGCCTCGCCCACGACCTCCAAGTCGGGCTGCGCGCCCAGGATGGCCCGCAGACCCGCCCGGACCAGTTCGTCGTCGTCCACCAGCAGGATCCTGATCGTCACGACGCCCACCGTAGAGGTAGGCGCACATGCACCCGCCAATAGTCCTCGTGCACACCGGCGGTGGCCTCGCCGCCGAGCAACGCGGCCCGCTCGCGTATGCCGCGCAGACCGCTGCCGCTGCCGGCGCCGACCACCCGCCGCTCCCCTACCGCCGCGGGCGCGCTGCTCAGCACGAGCAGCTCGACGTCGTGGTCGTCCACCGTGACGGTGACGTCGACCGGCACGGGGCCCGCGTGCCGCAGCACGTTGGTGAGCGACTCCTGCACGATCCGGTAGCCCTCCCTGGAGATCACCGCCGGCACCGCGTCGAGGGCGCCCGATACCCGCAGTTCGACCGGGGCTCCCGCGCCGCGCGTGCCGTCGATCAGGAGCTTGAGCTCGGGCAGGCCGGGTCGAGGCGCGGCGGGCTCCGGTGCGTCACGCAACAACAACAACATGCGTTCCAGGTCTTCCAGGGCCTGCCGGCCGGTCTCCTCGATCGCTTCGAGCGCCCGGTTCGCGAAGCCGGGGTCGCTGTCGAGCAATTGCCGGGCGGCGCCGGCCTGAAGCACCGTCACCGACAGGGCGTGACCGATCGAGTCGTGCAATTCACGGGCGAGTCGATTGTGTTCGAGCAGTTGCTCGGTCCGCCGCTCGGCTGTCGCGAGGCGTTCGTTCGCGGACGGTCCGAGCAGTCGGGTGCCGAGCCGGGTGAGCAGCCAACCCACGCCGGCCAGGTAGTAGAGCGCCCCGACGATGAGCAGCAGGCCGAGCGGGATCAGCCACCAGTGCCCGGCACCGCCCGCGAAGGTGAGCCCGCCGAACTCCATGCCGCCGTCCGTGCCCGGCGCCACGATCATCGCGACCCCCGTGAACACCGCGTGGCCGGTGGGCGCCAGACCGAGCCAGGCCAGGTCGACCCGCAGCACCAGCCACAGTGCGGTGCGCCACCGATCCGCCCAGCCCTGGGACCGGGTGACCACGATGTCGCTCTCGTCGCCGGGACGCAGCAGCAACCTGGCCAGGAACCCCTCGAACCGGCGCGCCTCGGCGAGCAGCCCGAACGCGACCAGGATCGGAATCGGGGCGACCAGCAGCGCCAGGCCGTCGGCGGCGCCGCTGTCCCCCTCCAGGCCGGGGTACACCAGTGCGACCGCGACGCCCAGGGCCAGCGCCGTGAACAGGTGGAAGGCCCGCGTGTACGTCGTCGGCGCGACGAGCGGCCGGACGAGGTGGGTGAGCGATGGGCGAAGCGGCGCGATCCGGGACATGCGGCCATCCTGCCGGGTCGCCGCGAGCACGACCTCCCCCGGCCGGGGGAGAGCGTCCCCACGGTTGGGGGATCCGGCGCGGGGCCCCGGAATCGCAGTCTTGAGGCACCGCAGCAACCGGGCGGCGCCCACTCCGAAGCAGCCGAGGGAGCACAGCAGATGATCCGCATCCGCAACCTGACGAAGCGTTATGGCGACGTCCTCGCGGTGGACGACCTCGACTTCGAGGTCGCCGCCGGCACGGTGACGGGCTTCCTGGGTCCCAACGGCTCGGGCAAGTCGACCACCATGCGGATGGTGCTCGGCCTGGACCGCCCCACGGCCGGTGCCGCGACGATCGGCGGCCGGGTCTACGGCGAGTTGCGCGAGCCGCTGCGCCATGTGGGAGCGCTGCTCGACGCGGGAGCCGTGCATCGGCGCCGCCGGGGCCGCGACCATCTGCTCTACCTCGCGCGGTCCAACCGCATAGCGGACTCCCGGGTGGACGAGGTGCTCGACCGGGTCGGTCTGACCGACGCGGCCCGGCGTCGGGCCGGCACCTACTCGCTCGGGATGCGCCAACGGCTGGGCATCGCCGCCGCGTTGTTGGGCGATCCGGGGGTGCTGATCTTCGACGAGCCGGTCAACGGCCTCGACCCGGAGGGCATCCGGTGGATCCGCGACCTGATCCGGTCGTTGGCCGGCGAGGGGCGCACGGTGTTCCTGTCCAGCCACCTCATGAGCGAGATGGCGCTGACGGCCGATCATCTCGTGGTGATCGCCGCCGGTCGGTTGTTGGCCGACACCTCGCTGGCCGAGTTCGTCGGCGAGGGCGAGTCGTTGGAAGACGTCTATCTCCGGCTGACCGCCGGACACGAGCAGTTCGTGGGAGGTGGCCGCGCGTGAGCACGGCAACGACACAGGTCGGCGGTGCGTTCCCGGCCGCGCTTCATGCCGAATGGACCAAGCTCCGCTCGGTGCCCTCGACCCGATGGCTGCCGGTGGTCGTGGTGGCGCTGACGGCGGGCATCGGCATACTGGTCGACGCGTTCGTCGCCGAGGGCCAACGTCGCGAGGACGGCGCGGAATACGACCCCTTCACTCTCGTGCACTACGGCATCAACATCGGCCACCTGGCCATGGTGGCCTTCGCGGTGCTGGTCGTCGCCGGCGAGTACGGCAGCGGCACCATCCACGCCTCGCTCGCGGCGGTGCCCGATCGCCGCGTGTTCGCCGCCGCGAAGTTGACCGTGATCACCGCGGTGGCGCTGGCCACCGGCGTCGTCTCGAGTCTGGCCTGCACGCTGTCGGCCCGGGTGTTCCTGCCCGAGGGCGACATCTCGCTGACCGCCGCGGAGACCTGGCGCACGGCCTTCGGTCAGGTGGCCTACCTGCTGCTGTTGGCGGTGATCTGTGCCGGCGTCACCTTCGTGCTGCGCACGCCGATGGCGTCGCTGGGGGTGTTGATGCCGCTGGTCCTGCTGGGCACCACCGCGCTCACCGCGATACCGGGGGTGCGCAAGGTGGCCAGGTTCCTGCCGGACCGGGCCGGGCAACGCATCATGCGGCTGCGGGACTTCAACGCCAACGAACTCGATCCGTGGACGGGCTTGGCGGTGATGGCCGGCTGGGCGATCGTCGCCGCGGCCCTCGCGATGATCGTGGTGCGCCGGCGCGACGCCTGACACCAGGTGCGCCCCTCCGGTTACCCAGGGTCACTTGTGGGCATTCCAGAGCGCATGTCCAGATGGCGGCGGCGCGAAACGGCGGCAGGGGAACCCCTGCCGCCCACCCGGCGCAACACCGAACTCCTGCTGCTCGTCTTCGCGGTCCTGGTCCCCGTCTTCGCCTATGCGAACGTCGGTCTGGCCATGGACGGCTCGATCCCGCCGGATACCGCGAAATACGGCCTCGGGCTCGGTTTTCTCGTGCTGGTCGCACACATCCTGGTGCGTCGCTTCGCACCGTACGCCGACCCGGTGCTGCTGCCCATCGCCGCGCTGCTCAACGGCTTGGGGTTGGTCCTGATCTACCGACTCGACCTGGAGACACCGAAGGTGCAGGCCGCGCCGTCGCAACTGATGTGGTCGGCCATCGGGGTGATCCTGTTCGCGGTGGTGATGATCGCCGTGCGCGATCACCGCGCCCTGGGCAAGTACGCATATCTCGCGGCGGCCGTGGCCCTGTTCCTGATGATCGTTCCGGTCTTCTTCCCGGCGATCAACGGCGCCAAGGTGTGGATCCGGCTCGGCCCCTTCTCGCTGCAACCCGGCGAGTTCGCCAAGATCGTCCTGGTCGTGTTCTTCGCGTCCTACCTCGCCACCACACGCGAGACGCTGATGATGATCGGCCGCCGGTTCTGCGGTGTGAACCTGCCGCGCGGCCGCGACCTCGGCCCGGTCGTCGCGGTGTGGCTGGCTTCGGTCGGCATCCTGGTCCTGGAGCGCGATCTGGGCACGTCTCTGCTCTACTTCGGCGCGTTCGTGGTGATGCTCTATGTCGCGACCGCCCGGATCGGCTGGATCCTGGTCGGCCTGATCCTGATCGCCCTCGGTGCGTTCGTGGTCGGCTCCGCCGAACCCCACGTGCACAGCCGGGTGCAGAACTGGCTGGATCCGTTCGCGAGCATCCACGCCGGGCTCGGCGCGGGCCAACTGGCCCAGTCGCTGTTCTGCTTCGCCGCCGGTGGCCTGCTCGGTGCCGGCCTCGGCCTGGGGCATTCGATCCTGGTCGGCTTCGCCGCCAAGAGCGACTTCGTCCTGGCCACCGTCGGCGAGGAGCTCGGACTGACCGGCATCGCCGCGCTGTTCGTGCTCTACGCCCTCCTGGTCGCCCGCGGCTTCCGGGCCGGCCTGACCGCGCCGGACCCGTTCGGCTCGCTGCTCGCCTACGGGCTTTCCGCCGTGCTGGCCATCCAGGTGTTCGTGGTCGCCGGTGGGGTGACCGCGTTGATTCCGCTTACCGGCATGACCATGCCCTTCCTTGCCCAGGGCGGCTCGTCCGTGGTCACCAACTGGGCCCTGATCGCCCTGCTGATGAAGGTCAGCGACCGCGGCCGCCGGCCGCCCGCGCCGATCGAGGAGCCGAGCCTGTTGCCCGAGGACGAGGAGGTGCCCGCGTGATCGTCACCGCTCGGCGAGCCGCCGGTTTCTGTCTGCTGCTGCTCCTGGCACTGCTCGGCAATGCCACCTGGCTGATGGCGCACGAGGCCGACGCCTACGACCACATGGCGGGCAATCGCCGCCCACAGATCGTGCGTTACCAGCAGGAGCGCGGCGACATCCTGGTCGCCGGGCGGCCGATCACCGGTTCGCCACACACCGCCGGCACCTCCGACCTGGCCTACGGCCGCAACTACACCGACGGCCCGCTCTACGCCCCGGTCACCGGCTACGCGTCCCAGCTCTACGGCGCCACCCTGCTCGAAGGCGTCGAGGACGACCTCCTCGCGGGCACCGATCCGCGCCTGGGCGCCTGGCCGGTGATCACCGCGATCACCCGCCGGCGCAGCCCCGCCGGCAACGTCGCCACCACAATCCTGCCCGCCGCCCAACAGGCCGCGTTCGCCGGTCTCGCGAGCACCGGCAACAAGGGCGCGGTGGCCGCGCTCGACCCCACCACCGGCGCGATCCTGGCCCTGGTGAGCACGCCGTCCTACGACCCGGGCCGGCTGGCCGGTGCCAACAAGGCGACCCGGACCGCATGGACGGCGCTGGACACCGACCCCGACCGGCCGATGCTCAATCGTGCGCTGCGCGAGACCTATCCCCCGGGCTCGACCTTCAAGGTGGTCACCGCCGCCGCGGCGCTCGCCTCCGGCACGGTCGCCGATCCGGACGAGCCGACCACCTCGCCCGATCCCTATCCGCTGCCCGAGTCGCGCACCCGACTGGGCAACGAGGTCTCCGGTTGCCGCGACGCGTCGCTGCGTTACGCGCTGGCGATGTCCTGCAACACCGTGTTCGCCAAGCTCGGGGTCGACATGGGCGCCGAGGTGATGCGTCGGCAGGCCAGGGCGTTCGGCTTCGACGACCCGAAGTTGCGGATCCCGGTCGCGGTCACCGAGAGCGTGTTCCCGCGGAATCCGGATCGCCCGCAGACCGCGCTGTCCTCGATCGGCCAGTTCGACACCCGGGCCACCCCGCTGCAGATGGCGATGGTCGCGGCGGGTGTCGCCAACGACGGCGAGGTGATGCGGCCGTACCTGGTCGAGCGGCTCACCCGCGGCAACGGCAGCATCGTGCACACCACCGACCGGGAAGCCCTGGCCCGGGCGGTCGCTCCGCCGGTGGCGCGCCGACTGCAGAAGATGATGGAGGACGTGGTCACCACCGGCACCGGGGGCAACGGGCGCATCGACGGCGCCGTCGTCGGCGGCAAGACCGGCACCGCGCAGCACGGCGAGAACAACCGGGCCGTGCCCTACGCCTGGTTCATCGCCTACGCGAAGGCCGACGCCGCCGCCAAACCCGCCGTGGCGGTCGCCGTGGTGGTCGAGGACGGCTCGGCCGACCGCGCCGACATCACCGGCGGCGGCCTCGCCGCCCCGATCGCCAAGGCCGTGATGTCCGCCGTGCTGGCCGCCCGATGACACCGCCGCCTGACGCGCCGCGCCGGCTCCCGCGCCGCGTCAGCTCTTGCGCAGCCCGGCCAGCACCCGGTCGATCACTTGGCCCACCTCGCGCCGGGCGTTCGCCGGGTCCGCGGCCCGTGCGGTGTACATGCTCGCCTCCGAGATCAGCGACGCCAACAGCCGGGCCAGCGGCGGCACCGGCAACTCGTCGATCTCGCCGTTGTCCATCGCCTGCCGCAACCACGCGGCCAACAACCCGTGGCCGTGCTCGTCCACGAGCGCGTCCCACGACCCGGGCCCGAGCACCGCCGGCCCGTCGACCAGCACGATCCGCTGGAAGTCCCCGGTCGTGCACACGTCCAGGAACGACTGGAATCCGTGCCGCAGTTGATCCCATGGTTCGCTGGGGTGCTCCTGGGCATGACGCATCTCGTGGGCGACCAGCGTCTCGGCCGCCTCCGCCGCGACGGTCTCCATGACCGCGCGAAACAGATCGGCTTTGTCCTTGAAGTGGTGGTACAGCGCACCCCGGGTCACCCGGGCGCCGGCCACGATCTCCTCGGTGCCGGTCTGTGCATAACCCTGCGTCGCGAACAGCTCACGCGCGGCGGCCAACAGGGCCGCACGGGTGTCCGCGACATGTTGTGCCCGACGCGTGACCGCCATACAACCCCCACGTGACGTACAGCCTGTATGTTGAAGATGTTGTCATCATCGGGCACACCCGGGCAACGACGCCACGCCGAGTCGAGGTTCAGCGGACGCCGACGCCCCCGGGTTCGGGGATAGAGAGGACGCGAGGGCATGGGCCTGCCGCTGAACCTGGCTGTGAAAATCGGCACTCACCTGGTCAAGCAGAAGATCAAGCGGGTCGACAAGTTCGCGATGATCGTGGAGGTCGAGCCGCTGTTCGCCTGCAACCTCAAGTGCGGCGGGTGCGGCAAGATCCAGCAGCCGCACGACGTCCTACGCAAGCGCATGTCGGTCGAGCAGGCCGTCGCGGCCGTCGAGGAGTGCGGCGCGCCGATGGTGTCGCTGGCCGGCGGCGAGCCGTTGATGCACAAGCAGATCGACCTGATCGTCGAGGAACTGCTCAAGCGCAAGAAGTTCGTGATCATCTGCACCAACGCCGTGCTGCTGCCCAAGCACCTGCACAAGTTCAAGCCGAACAAGAACTTCGCGTGGATGGTGCACATCGACGGCCTGCGCGAGAAGCACGACCAGGCGGTGGACAAGGAAGGCGTCTTCGACGAGGCGGTGGCCGCGGTCAAGATGGCCAAGGCCGCCGGGTTCCAGGTCTACACGAACAGCACGTTCTTCAACACGGACTCCCCCGAGAGCATCGTGGACGTGCTGAACTTCCTCAACGACGACCTCAAGGTCGACCGGATCCAGATCTCCCCGGCCTACGCCTACGAGAAGGCCCCGGTGCAGAACCGCTTCCTGGGCGTCGAGCAGACCCGGAAGTTGTTCGCGTCGGCGTTCGCCGGCGGCAACCGCAAGAAGTGGCGGCTCAACCACTCCGCGCTCTTCCTGGACTTCCTGGAGGGCAAGCGCGACTTCGAGTGCACGCCGTGGGCCATCCCGTCCTACTCGTTGCTCGGCTGGCAGCAGCCCTGCTACCTGATGGGCGACGGCTACGTGCAGAGCTACAAGGAGTTGCTCACCGACACCGAGTGGGAGAACTACGGTCGCGGCAAGGACCCGCGCTGCGACAACTGCATGGCGCACTGCGGCTACGAACCCACCGCCGTCCTGGCCACCATGGGCTCCCTCAAGGAGAGCCTCCGCGCGGTCGTCGCCGGCTGATCCCACCCCGGGGTCGACGGCCCACCCCCGTCGACCCCGCCGCGCCGACGCGGACACACCGGAGTCCCACACCCCGACGGCCGGGTCGCCGCCCGGTCCGGCCCGATCGTCTGTGGGATCGCATCGAAAACGCGGTGCTCGGATGGCGAGCGGCCTGATCGTTCGCCGTGACGGAGTTCGAGACGAGCGTGCGCGACAACGAGCAACTCGTCCGGCATGCACCGTCGGGAATGCGGTTCGTGCTTCCGCAACAATCGATTGGGAAGCCCGGTCACCCCTCACCGGCAACCGGGCACTCGAAGGAACCTCCCGCGAAGGTGCAGGTGAACAAGCCTCCGACGGGCGAATCGCCTGGTGAGGAACGCTCCTGGACGTCGGCGCATCAAATCGGATGGTGATCGACACCCGATCCACGGGGGATCCGACCACCCTGGTCGTCTCCCAAAAATCTCCCAGGATTCTCCCGATCTGAACGGAACAAAAAAGCCCGCGCCCGGCCGCTGATGTGCGGTCGGACGCGGGTGCGTCGAGGCGGCCCCGGGAGGGCGGCAATCCTGTGCGGAACCGCCTCGACGCGCTCGGGGGGACAACCTCCGGAACTTTCTCCGGCCGGGTCGGGTCGTGATCCCGCCGGAAAGGAACCCAACCGTTCTACCGGCGACGACCCACAGGAGGGGGTTCTACCGGCGGGTTGGACTCCGCTCGATGGGTTGCGTGTCGGGACATCCTCGGATTTTTGGGAGCATCCCATTCGGCACGAAACCCGACTGTGCATCCGGAATTTGAGGGCTATCGCAGCGTGTTGCCCCCGCGCATGAACGCCGGCAACCAGGACGGCGGGTTCACGTTCCCCGGCATCGCCGCGTACCGCTTGGACATGATCTCGTCGTTGCGGGCGACCTCATCGCGCAGGATGTCCGTGCGTTCGTTCTGATCGGCGTGCGCCAGGAGTGCGGCGACCAGCGCGGGAAGGGTGTGTTCCGGGACGGCGAACGTCTGGAACTCCCAGCTTCCGTCCGGCAGCTCGTACCGTGCTCTCAACAGTCCGGGGTCGTACTCGTAGTCGAGCAGTTTCCAGTCGGGTTGGGGCTGGGCCATGGGCTCTCCGCAGGTGGGCTCGTCGTCGTCAGGTCGGTTGCCGGGTCGGCGATCGTGTAGGGGCGTTGCGGACCGGCTACTTCGTAGGTGATCAGCCAGCCCTCGTCGGTGTGGAGGGCGTGGAGGACGGGACCGCGGCGGTGGGTGAGGGAGCAGTGCCGTACCCATTCGCCGACCGCCCACGGAGGACCAGTCGGTGCGTGCATGGCTGTCCTTCGGCGGATACCGGCCCGCCGGCAGCCTGGGGCCGGGCGGAGCGGGAAGGTCAACTTCCTTCGGGCAGTGCGCCGGCCGCAAGCGTGTGCACGGCCATCCCGATGGCTGCGCACAGGCGCGCCCCGTCCGTGAGGCGAACGTCGCCGTGGATCATCCGGGGATGCTCGACCCACCAGGCGATCGGTTGCTCGGGGGCGGATGGCGGCTGTGGGGTGGGCAGCCACATGTACGTCCCCGTGGACAGGAACCGTGTCGGCGCGATGTCCGCGAGGCCGGATTCGGCCATGAGGCTGTGCCACCGCTCACTGTTGCGAGGCTCGACGAGGAACGACAGCCTGCCCAACTCGGTGCCCACGACGGGGCCGAGGTCGTCGGCGGCCTTGAGGAGCGAACATGCTTCTCGCCCGAGGTCCGCTCCGACCACGACGACGTCGAACAGGGGCCCGACGCAGACGACTCGAACTCGTGGTCCGTGGAGCTGGCTGGCGATGCCTCCGACACCGGGAGAGGTACCGACCCGGTCGAACCACTCGGTGACCTGCTCGTCTTCCACTTCGGCTCCTTCGATCGACAACCGACGAAGGCACCATAGGTAGGAACGAGGGGGGCTACCCGAGCTGTGGGTTCGGGCAGCCCCGCAGCTCGGTCAGTTCGCGAGCATGCCCATGCGCGCCGCGAGCGCGGCGACCTCCCGCGAGTAGGAGGGCCGCGCCCGTTGCCGCAGCCCTCGCACCAGCTCCCGCACCAGGAGGCTGTTGTGCACGTCCTCGGGCGCCACACGCTCGGCTTCCTTCAGGTGCAGGAGCACGGCAGGGTCCTCCCGTCGTTGTTCGTAGCAGCGGGTCAGTTCGAGAAGGTGGGTCGCCTGGCGTTCGATCGAGGGCATCGCGTAGGGGTCCACGCCCTGGGCGATGCGCAGTGCGGCCCCCGTTTGGCCCGCCTCCATCTCGATGGAGACCTCGTGCATCAGGACGTTCGCCGGCCCGAACACGGTCCATTGCACGTTGCCGTCACCGGTGATCCGGGCGGCGGGGGCAGCGTGCTCACGCAGAACGCTGCGAGCTTCCCACCAGCGGCGGCGCCGGGTCAGCGCGACCGCGACGACCAGGTGCAGGGATCCGTAGAGTGCGGCCAGGTCGGGGGACGTCTGCCAGTCCCCGAGTTCGGCCGCGGCGCGGCGGGCCACGAGTTCGGCTCCCTCGGGTTCGCCGTCCGCGAGGAGGACGTGTCCGAGGTTCCAGTCCGATGTTGCCATGCGCAGGGGATCGTCGGCCTCCTGCGCCGAGCGTCGAGCCCGATCGGCGGCCAGCAGGGACAGGTCCATGCGGCCGGTCCGTTTGCAGTAGGTCCGGAGCAGGGCGTAGAGGTCGGCGGCGATGCGGTGTGCGTCGCGGCGCTGGCGTGTCTCGCCCGGGGCCTTCCGTGTGCGCAGCGCGTTGTCGACGTCGGCGATCAGCGGTGGCAGGAGAAGGCCGGTGTCGGAGAACCGAGTCGGGGAGGATTGGTAGGTGCGCCATGCGGTTTCGACACGGTCCCGTAGGGCGGGTAGGTCGGGCAACGAGTCGGCCGATAAGGGACGGAGGCCCATCAGCGCCTTCTCCACCTCGTCCAGCCCGCTGCGGACTCGATCCTCCTGGGCCTGTTGCGGTTCTCCGAGGAGCGCGGAGGTCGGGACGGCCAACTCCTTGGCCAGGGTGTGGAGAACGGCGATCGTCGGGGTTTTCAGGCCGCGTTCGATCTGTGAGAGGTAGTCCTCTGCGATGCCAGCGAGGCCCGCGACGGCCGCCTGTGTCCTACCGCGTCGTGTCCGGTAGAAGCGCACGCGTTCCCCGATGGGGATGTCGCTCGCAGGGCTCATTCCGATCCTCGCTTCACGTATTCGGGCTTGGCTCCACGGTAGGCGGGCAGACCATGCGACGCTGGCCGGACGGACCGATACACACCCGGAGAGTGACCATGCCCCGCCATCGTCTCGTCCTGTGGGACATCGACCACACCCTGATCGACACCGGAGGCGTCGGCCGCGAGGTGTTCGCCGACGCCTTCCATAAGGTCACCGGCGTGTCCATGCGCGAGCAGGCGAGTGTGCACGGGCGCACCGAACAGGTGATCTTCGCCGACACCGCTCGCCTCCACGGCCTCGCCCCGGACTCGTTCGACTTCGCCGACTTCGCGAACGCCCTGGCCGACGGCTACCGGGGGCGGGCTGCCGAAATGCGCGAGCGCGGCCACGCCCTACCGGGCGCCGCCTCCGCTCTCGCCGCCTTGGACGAGCAGGAAGGCGTCGTGCAGACCGTGGTGAGCGGCAATCCGCGCGCCGTCAGTCACGTCAAGTTGGAGGTGTTCGGGTTGGACGAGCGCATCGATTTCGCGCTCGGGGCCTACGGCGACGACCACACCGCGCGGCCCGAGCTGGTACGTGCCGCCCGCGAACTCGCGGGACAGCGCTACGGCATCTTGTTCGACGAGACCAACACCGTGATCATCGGAGACACACCGGCGGACGTGGACGCGGGTCGAGAAGGCGGCGCCCGGGTAATCGCCGTCGCCACGGGAGCAAGCGGTAGGGATGCCCTGAGTGGCGCGGACCACGTCTTTGCGGATCTCTCCGAAACCGCAGCCCTGGTCGAACTCGTCTGTCGGTAGCGGCACTCCGCCACCTCAGGCCATGGCCCGCGATCCCTACGCCTGGGGCGACCCCATCCACGGGCACGGCGACCGTCGGTCCACATCGCTCGGCGGACTTGTCGGACCGGCCTCGTACAGTGTCGAGATGCGCGACACCCCCACGTCCGACGCAGCCCAGGCCCGGCAGAGCGCCGCCCACGCAGCGGTCACCGCCCACTCCGCCTGGTGAGTGAGTAGGGACCGGCTCCAGGCCGAGGTGCGGGGCGCCGCCGTCGCACTTCACCGGGCGCGGGAGGCCCGCTCCGAGTAGGGCGAGCGGCCAGCACCGACACCACCGAGCCCGCCGCGCTGATCAGCGCGGCCACCACGTCCCACATGACGCCTCCCAGGTGGGCCGGGTGGCCCGTGGGGAGAGCGTGGCGGGTGGAGGGACGGGAGCGGGCCGGTCGAACCGGCCTGTGGGCAACTCGGGGGCTGTGGACGTGAGTTGGATCTTCACTCGTTCGGATGAATGCCTGATGCGATCCACCCGAACCCGTTGCGGTCCTAATTTAGGACCGCTAGTGTTGCGGTCATGAGGTCAGGGAGCCCTCCCAGACCCAGCCGGAAGGAACGGCCACCATGAACACCGACCTCACCACCGCCGAAGCCGCAGACCAGGCCCGCGTCACCCTCGCGACGGTCCGCCACTGGTGCCGCTTCGGAGCCGTCGCCGCCCGCAAGATCGGCCGCCGCTGGGCCATCGACGCCGCCAGCCTCGCCCACCGCGTCGCCCTCGGCATCCGCCGCGCCAAGCCCGCCGCGCCCAAGCCGGTGGTCTTCAGCGTCGAGAACATGGTCGCCATCGGCGGCAGCCGCTGGACCAAGGCCGGCAAGGACCGCGTCTACCTCAACGACTGGGCCACCTACGCGGGCCTGGAGACCGGCCGCTACAACACCGGCAACATCGCCTCCGCCTCCTACCAGGGCGAGCGCATCTCGAACTCCCAGGCGTACAAGATCCTCGGCTCCATCGACAAGGTCTGGTTCGACGCCGCCGACGGCAAGCTCCACTGCCGCTTCGGGATCACCGAGTCCCGCGTCGCCACCCGCGAGGACGTGTGGGACGCCATCTACAGCGGCATCCGCGCCGCCATCGCCGCCCTCTGAACCGCTCCACCACACAACAGAGACAGGAGCACCATCACCATGAACGCCACCGCCACCGTCCGCGTCGTCGAACTCACCGAGCCCGCCGAGCTGTACCGCCGCTACGACGGCGAGATCACCGCCCAGCCCGCGTACATCGAACTCGACCTGCGCAACGGCACGCTGCTCGCCTCGTACAACGCCGAGATCGGCAACGCGGTCCCGTTCAGCGTCCACCACGGATTCGAGCGCCGCTGGGACGTGTCGCAGCGCGAGCACCTGACGCTGAGCGTGCCCACGGCCGACGCCGCCAACGCCTTCATGAAGCGGATCGCGCCGCTCGCCGACCGCATCCTCGCCGACTGGGAGGAGTACTGGGACGGCAACAACCACGTCGCCCGCCTCGGCGAGGACGCCCTCGCCGCGGAGGAGGCGATCGAGGCGCTGGTCGACGTGCCGTGGGACGAGGCCGACCTGGTCGCCGTGTGGGACGTCGACGGCGCGACCAACGGCGACGAGGTGACCGAGTACGGCATCACCGCCGACACCACCGACGAACGCCTCGACGAGATCGAGGAGGAGATCCGGGTGAGCATGGCGGGGGCGGGCGAGGGCGACGTCGTCGTCCTCGACGGCGTCGACACCTACCTGGGCGGGCTGCGCGACGAACTCAAGGCCGAAGCCGCCGAGGCCGAGGACTCCGGTCCGACCCCGGACTGCTTCTCGATCTCCCTCGACCGCACCGGTTTCGACGACGGCACCAACTGGGCCGAAGAGGCGACCGAGCAGTGGATCGCCGAGGCCGAGCGCCTCGGGTTCGGGATTCGCGTCGAGAGCGAGGAAGTCCCCAACCCCGAGCGCCAGGTGGCGATCGTCCGCCGGGACGACGAGACCCTGTGGGTGATCAACATTCACGGTGACGACACCCTCCGCGCCGAGGTGATCGACGGCGCTCCCTCCGCCTGACACGCACCCACCCCAGGATGCTCCCCGGTCGCCGCCGCGGCCGGGGACCGCCCGCACGAGGAGCTTCCATATGAACAGGCCCATGACCGACGCCGAACTCCGTCTCACCCGGGACAGGCTCGGCGTCACCGGCGAATGGCTCACCGCCCACCTGCGCATCGACCCCAGATCCGCCCGACGCTACGAACGCGGCACCCGCCCCATCCCCGAGGACGTCCGCACCCGCGTCCTCGCGTTCGCGACCGAGACCGACGCCTTCGTCGACAGCCTCGTGCGGGAACTCTCCGCGCAGGAACACCCCGTCGCGATCGTGCACCGCACCGACGCCGACTACCGCGCCGCCGACCCGAACGGCGACAAGCCCGCCTCCTGGCACCGCCACGCCGTCGCCCGCGCCGCCGAACGCGTTCCCGACCTGGAGATCCGCTACTCCACCACGTCCGGACCCGAAGTCGACCGGCGCCGCGGCGCCCCCGACACCCGAAACCCGGCCTCGACATGACGATCAAACCCGCACCCCCCGTCCTCGCCCGCCACCTCCCCGAACTCCGCGCCGACCTCGTCGCCTGGCTCCGCGACCCCGGCCCCGAAGGCGGCCCCGCCATCTGGGCCCGCGGCCACGAACCCACCCTGGCCAACACCGAACGCCAAGCCGCCGACGACTGGGCTCGCGCGTTGAGCATCGCGGAACTGTTCGCCGTCAACGCCCCGATGACCCGCCTCGCGGTCGCCGCCGGCGCCGCCCTGCCCGCCTACCGACTCCACCCCGAAGACCTCCCCGCCACCCACGGACTCCTCGCCTGGGAAGAACCCGCCACCGACCCCCACGAAGGTGGCAACCTCGTCGGCGCTCCCATCGTCGGCATCTCCTGGGCCGTCCACGGCGGCGGCGTCCACATCCGCACCTGGGTCCACCGCGACGACTGGGCGCACTACATGGCCCAGGGCGACCCACGCGCCGGCATCCGCGACCTCACCCCCGCCGAGACCACACACATCATCCGGACGAACCCGGCCATGCTCGTGGCCATGTCCGGCGGATACCTCCCCTTCGGCCGCATCCCCGGCTGGCTCACCAGCCCCGACGACACCACCGACATGAGCCTCACCGAACTCGAAGACCTCTCCCGCTCCGCCACCCGACAGGAACAAGCCGAACGCGCCCTCGTCGTCACCTGGCTCCTCATGGGGCAAACCCTGAGCACCGTCGAGGACGTGCGCGCCCCGCGGGCCTCGGAGAAGCGCATCGCCCGCATCGACCCGAACCTGCTCGGCACGGTTCGCTGTGTGCAACTACGCCACCGCAACGCGGCGCCCGTTGCCCGGGGCGAGCAGGACGTCGGGCGCGCCTACCGGCACCGGTGGATCGTGCGTGGGCACTGGCGCAACCAGTACTACGCCTCTCGCGAGGAGCACCGCCCCATCTGGATCGACCCCCACACCAAGGGGCCCGACGGTGCGCCAATCCTGGATCCCGAGAAGCTCGTCAACGTGCTCCGCCGGTGACGGGGAAGCGTCCGCACTCCGGCCGTCGCCCGAGATCACTCGTCCGAGTGCACATGACCCGACAGCGACCGGGCACCGCGTGGCGGCGGCTAGCGTCACGGACTCCGAGGCGGGAATCGGCCCGCCATCCAGAGACGGGTACCCAATGGTTCGGTTGGACGTGGTTGACGAGGTCGGCATCGGAAAGGCGGCCGAGCACCGTGTACGAAGCGCCGTGAACGACGTCGTGGGCTCGGTCGAAGACGTCTGCGAACTCCCCGTGACCGACGTCGTGGTCCGGCTGGTCAGCCCGAAGCAAGCCGCCCGGCACTTCGCGAAGTTCGCCCGCTCCGTCTTCGCGGGCGAGCACATCCTCGCCCCCGATGCCACGGACAAGGAACGCCAAGTGGTCCGCATGGCCTCGCGGATGCTGCCGGGGTTCCTCTACGCGGTACGCCGGGTCATGTGGCCGGTCATCAACGGCCAAACCATCCAGGGTACCGACGGGACACCCGAGATTCTTGTACTGCCACGAGTCTGGTCACACCAGCGCACCACCGACAACCTGCTGCGGATGTACATGGCACACGAGTTGGGCCATGTCGTACAGAACGGCTCGGCTCCCTGGGTGGCCGCAAGATGCCGGACCCTGCTGGAGGCGAAGGCGGACCTCCCGGAGGTCTCGATCTTTGCCGAAGGTCACGCGACGTGGGTCCATCGGCGTGTCAGCGAGCAGGTACTCGGTTCGATTCCACATCCCGGCAAGTCCTCGCTGCGGACGCGGGGAACCGTTCTGCTGTGCCGGTGCCTGCCCGTCCTGCCACCGCAGCGCAACTACGAGGAGGGAGAGCAGTTCGTGAGCAAGGCAGTCGCGCACGGCGGGATCGGCATGGTGAATCGTGCATGGGCGGACCCTTCGCTCGTTCCCACGGCGTCCGAGATTGCCGATCCTGGCCAATGGGTCACTCGGGTCAAGGCCACAGCCTGAGAAACAGCAAGCTGCCCCCGCCGCCGCCCACAAAGGGGAGCAGCGGGGGCTCGTGCGTGGTCAGCGGTCCAAGGTTCGCTCGATGTCGGAAATGCGTTCGAACGCGCGGTGGATCTCCCGTGCCTCTCTGCGGTAAGTCGCGAGGGCCTGCGGGATGACGTGTACCGGGACGTGGTCCTTGAGTTCTCGGCGTAGGTCCGAGTAGCCCTGCCGCAGTTCGGCGAGTTCCGCCTCCAAGTGGTGCCGTGCCAGGCGGATCAGGAGCCTCGGATAGCGGCGCAGGACCTCGTGGTCGCGGTAGCCCGGCGGGCACATCTCGTACAAAGCCTCCGCCGTGCGGGAGTCCAGGGCGGGCGACGGCCTCGGGCTGGCGGGTCCGGCCCGGTGGCGGGCTTTCTGGCGCGCGACGTCGAACCGGCTGGGCTGCTCCCAGTCGGGAGTGACATCGTCGTGATCGTTCATACGTTCGAATGATCGCATCCTGCCGTGCGCCGGCAACCGGAGCCCGACCCGCAGGTCACTGCCGCGGTACGGGCGCGTCGCGATTCGGTGATCGCCCTGCCGAGTGATCGCCGCCGACGGTACGGTGCCGGCACCTACGACCTGGGGGGGTCCATGCGCTCACGTACCACCGCGGTGATCGGCGCCGTCCTGCTCGCCGCCACGCTCGCCGGATGCAGTTCGGGCGGCGGCGACCACACGAAGGAAACGCCGGTGAACCCCGGCGTCACCCAGCCGCCCGGCACGGCCGCGTCGGCACCTGCGGGAGTCCTGGGCAGACCGGTCGTCCTGTCCGGTGGCCTGGAGGTGACGACCGATGCGGAGTTGCTACCCGTGTTCACCGGGGTCCTTGCCTCGACGCCCAACGGGCAGGTCAACGCGGCATCGTTGTCGGGCGGAGCCCTGCCGGCCCGGGTGCGGATCAGCGTGACGAACCGCGGCGACGCACCGTTCGATCTGTCGCATGTGTTCGTGCGGGAGGTCGTGGGGACCACGTCGGGCGGGGTTGCGGCCTACACCGACTGGGCCAGTGTCAAGGAGAAGAAACTCGCGGGCCTCGTGGCGCCGGGCGCAACCGGAGAGGGCACCGTCTCGTATTCGGTCCCGCCGACGGTCGCCTCCGGATTCCGGATCACGATCGCCGTTCTCGACGGCGCCGGAACACCGTCGGACGTAGTGGTGAACGGCTCCCTGCCCGCACCGCCGGTGTGAGGACAGGGTCGTTCGCTCATCGGGCTTCGGGATGGCGTTCGACGGCGTAGCCGACCGAGAACAGATCCGCCGACATGCGGGTGTCGTTGATCTCGACGACGGTTCCGTCCGGTCCGGTCGTGGTGCGGGTGATGCGCAGGAGGGGCGTTCCCGGGCGTAGTCCGAGCCGTCGGGTTTCGGTGGGCGTGGGCATGCGGGAGCCGATGGTCTCCTCCCACGCGAGCGGACGATGGCCGAGGTCCTGTTCGAGGCGGTCGTAGATTCCGCCGGGGCCGGTGTCCGGCTCGGCCAGGCGGGTTCCGCGGGCGATCGCGGCAGGCAGGTAGCTGGTGGCGATCTGCATCGGCGTTCGGGTCTCGGGTTCGCCGATGATCCGGTCCCGGACGAGGACGTCCTCCCCGGGTCGGACGCCGAGGCCGGCTGCGATGTCCGGGGGCGCGGGTGCCCAGCCGACCGTTGGGGTCTCCAGTGCGCGCCAGCCCTGGGCGGTGGGGTCGAAGTAGTAGCCGATGTCGTCCCGGTACACCCTGCGGGTGCGGACGAGGCGTTTGGGAGTGGTGCGTTCGCGGACCACGGTCCCTCGCCGTCGGACGACGTCGACCAGGCCCTCGGATTCGAGGAGGGCGACGGCCTCGCGGACGGTTTGTTTGGCGATGCCCCGCTCGGTGGCCAGGTCGACGATGCGGGGAAGCGTCGTCCCGGGCAGGTAGGTCCCGTCCAGGACGGCGCGGCGCAGCTCGGCGGCGAGGGAGAGGTACGCGGGGGCGGACATGACGGCCCTCCATGATCGAGAAAATTGATTGTCCTAGCTCTATTGACGCACACCGCGTCAAGGCGGACATTAGAACTAGGACTAATCGTCCCCATGATCACGGAGAGCACCCGAAGAGGCACTCTTCGACGTAATCGGTGTGGTCGGCCCACCGGCCGCACCCAGGCGATACGGAGGATCGAGTGAGCAACACGACCATCCCCTGGGCCCTGCGGCTGATGAGCCGGCCCCGTCCCTGCGCACCCGCGCCCTACGTCCGCACCGAACTCGACGCCGAGACCCAGCGCGTCCTCTACCTCGACGCGGCAGGGCTGCGTGTGGAGATGGGCAGGCACGGCACGAGCCAGGACACCAGCACCGCGAGCATGTCCGGGGGCGGCGACGGCAGCAGCCCTCAGCGGCAGTCCCAGGACGACAGCGTCACGGACCACGTGCCGGACTAGGACGGCCATGGTCGACAGGCCCGTGGTGGTCGTGACCGGAATACACGACACGACCGCAGACTGGGTGATCGAGGAACTGCACGACCGGCACGTGCCGGTCGTGCGGCTCGACCCCGCGGACATCGGCGATGAACTGGTCCTGGACGCCCGCATCGGCGGCGACACGACCGGCTGGACGGGGCGCCTCGCCACGCCTTCCCGCCGGCTCGACCTGTCCGGTGCGCGTTCCCTCTACTACCGACGCCCCTCCCCCTACTCGACCGCCTACGCACATCTCGACGGACCGGACGCCGCGTTTGCCGAGAACGAGGCCCGCTACGGACTCGGCGGAGTGCTCTCCGCACTGCCCGGTTGCCTGTACGTGAACCACAGCGCCGACATCGCCCGCGCCGAACTGAAACCGGCACAGCTCCAGGCCGCCGCCCGTCTGGGCTTCGCGGTTCCCCCGACGCTCATCACCAACGACCTCGACGCCGCACGGGAGTTCGCCGCCGCGCACGGCCCCGTCGTCTACAAGCCGCTCCGCTCGCCTCGCATCCACGCAGGTCAGGCCCGCACGATCTGGGCCCAGCAGATCGATCCGGAATCTCTGGACGCCACGATCGTAGCGATGCCTCATCTGCTCCAGGCCCGAACGCCGAAGGTGGCCGACCTGCGGGTGACGGTCGTGGGTGCCGCAGCCTTCACCGTGCGCATCGAGTCGGCCCTGATGGACTGGCGCGCGAACGCCGAGGAGGCCACCTGCATCCCGGTCCCCACCCCGCCTCGCCTGGCCTTCGCCATGCGGGCCTACCTGGACGAGTTCCGCCTGATCTTCGGCTGCTTCGACTTCGGCGTGACCGCATCGGGCGAGATCGTGTTCTACGAGTGCAACGCGAACGGCCAGTGGGCGTGGCTCCCCGGCGCAGACGCGATGGCCGCCGCGTTCGCGGACGTGCTCCAGAGAGGACTGTGAATGGACAGCATCGACCCGGAGGCCACGCGCGCCCTGCGTGAGCGCCTCGCCGATCGGCTGGAGAAGGCCGGCGAACTCACCGACCCCGCCTGGCGGACGGCCGTGGAGGACATCCCCCGCGAGGCGTTCGTCCCCGGCTTCTACCGCGACTCGGGCACCTTGGACGGGTGCACGCGCTGGGAGCCGGTCACCCCGGCGTCCGACCGCGCCGCCTGGCTGGACGCCGTCCACAGCGACACGACCCTGATCACCCAGCTCGACGAAGTGCCGGCGGACTGGACCGATCCCACTCCCCGCATCGGCGGGCACCTCACGTCCTCGTCCACGCTGCCGTCGCTGGTCGTGCGCATGTGGCAGGACGCCGACATCCGCGACGGTCACGCCGTCCTGGAAGTGGGCACGGGCACGGGCTATTCGACAGCGCTGGCGTGCCACCGACTGGGGTACGACCTGATGACCTCGGTCGACGTGGACGGCTCGGTCCTGGATCGGGCCGCCGGCGCTCTGCACGGCCTCGGCTACATGCCGTGGCTGGCCACGGCGGACGGACTTCAGGGCTATTGGCCGGCCGCCCCCTACGACCGCATCGTGGCGGCCTGTTCGGTGCGCCGAGTTCCCAACGCCTGGCTGGAACAGACCGTGCCCGGCGGCAGGATCCTGACCACCCTCGGCGGCTGGGGCGACGGCTACGCGCGCGTCCTGCTGACCGTCGACGGCGACCGCGCGCACGGGCGGCTGCTCCCGGGCACCGTATCGTTCATGCCCGCCCGCCGCGACGCCGCGCCCGCACCGGGCAACCCCTACCACTGGGCGATGAGGGCGAAGCAGGACGACGAAAGGACCGTCCGCGATACAGCCCTCTCCCCGGCCTTCTACGGCCAGGCCACGGAGACGGCCTTTCGTGCGCGCTTCGTGGCGCAACTCGCCGCGCCCGGCGCGCAGATGGTCGCGCCGGCGGACCACGCGGAGGGGACCGTGTTCCTCGTGGACACCACGAGCGGTTCGTCGGTCGCCGTCGGCCCGCAGGGCGACCACTGGATCGCCACCCAGGCCGGGCCCGTGCGCCTGTGGGATCGGATCGAGCACGCGGTGCTCGCCTGGCAGGCGGCGGGATCCGCCGCCTTGACCGAGTTCGAGATGACCGTGGACGAGGACGAGCAGTCCGTTCGGCACGCCGCGTCCGGCCTGCGTTTCGTTCTGCCGCGGTCGTAGGCGGACCGACGGGCTTCACCCGCGAGTGTGGTGCACGGAGGTACCGGGCCTGCGAAGCTGTGCCCATGACCGGCAGCCTCTTCCATTACACGTTCGCGTCGCCGCAGCGGGACGACTACGTATACGGGCCCCACGGGATCGGTGTGCGCGCGGATCTGGTCGGGGTGGTCGTCGACGCCTGGACCGGTGGTCATCCGGGCGGGGCGTCCGCGCTGCTGCGCGCCGCCTCCGAAGGGGAGGACCGCACGGTGGAGGAGGTCGCGCGCCTCGCCGTCGCGGCGGTCGCCGCCCGACTCGTGGGTTCCTCCTCGACGTTCTGAAGCACGCGAAAAGCGGCCCCTTCGGCACCCGGATCCGGGTGCCGAAGGGGCCGTTCGTTCATCTGCGTCGGGAGGACGTCGAGGGCGGTGCTCCGGTGGGCGTGGTGCGCGAGCACACGAGCGCGTCGGGATCCCATGTCGGAGTGGCGAGGCCGTAGTCGCTCGGGCAGGCGGGGCCCGGCGGTCCGGGTGGTCCGGATGGTCCGGTCGCCCCGCGCTCCCCGACGCCGGCCGGGCCGGGCGGTCCGGGTTCGCCCTGAGGTCCCGCCGGGCCTGCCGCGCCCACCACGCCGTCGACGCCGGGCAGGCCGGTCGCGGAGGTGCCGTCCCGGCCGTCGACGCCCGGGACTCCGGGAATGCCGGGAGGTCCGGGCGGTCCCGTGGCGTCGATTCCGGGCGCGCCGGGAGCGCCGTCCCGGCCCTGTTCGCCGGGCGGTCCGGGCTCGCCGGACTTCCCGGCGTCCCCGCGGCTGCCCGGCGGGCCGGCGACGGGGGTGCCGCCCATCCCCTGTACTTGGGTGGCGAGTTGGTCGCGGGCGCGGTTGGCGTCGCGCAGCTCGGCGGAGAGTTGGACGACCTGGACGGCCAGCCAGCCGGCGCCGGCGAGCGCGAGGAGCATGGTGACGACAGCGAGCCACTCGGCGCCGCGCAGGCGTCGACGGGGCACGGCGACCTGTTCGTTCATCGAATCGCCGCCCAGATCGTTGCCGCCACGGCAAGCACCCCCAGGAGGATCGGAATGATCGCCGAGTACAGGCGGGTCTGTCGCTCGCGTTCGCGGCGTTCCTGTTCGGCGCGTTGATACGCCTCGAAATCGTCTTCGAGGCGGCCGGCCTCGGTGCGCAGCTTCTCCAGCTCGCGGGCGAGTTCCTCGATGCGGCGGTCGGTGTGGGCGCTCTGGAGGGCGTACACCTCGGTGGACACGACCCGGTCCAGGCGTGCGTTCAGGGCGGCCATGCCGTCGCGGAGTTCGCCGCGGAGGGCGTCGATCGATCTGCCCAGCTCTCCGACGGTCAGCTCATCGGGCATTGCCGCACCCGCCCGCTCAGGCCGGTCGCGACCCGAGCGGACCGCCCGGGTCCTTCTCGGCCGGCAGGAACGCCGCGGTCGCCGAGTCGCCGACGAACCGCGCGAGTCCGCCCTTGAGGACGGCAAGCGCGGCGGGGACGGCCGCGTACAGCGCGGAGTCCAGGACCGACATCGACAGGGTGCCGTGCAGGATCAGCGCGCCGGCGAACGCCTCGGCGTAGGTTGCCACGGTGCGTTCGGCGAGGTCGACCAGGTATGCGGCGCCGGTGCGCGGTGTCGGGTCGGCGGTGCGGCGCAGCAGGAACGCGCCGATGGCGTTCTTGATCACGGCGATTCCGGCGGGAACCGCGGCCAGGGCGGCGGCCTGTGCGGCGGAGAGGTCGTAGTGGGCTCCGAGGAGCAGCGCCGCGGCGAATGCCTGGACGAACGTGGCGGCGGTGCGTTCGGCCAGGTCGGCCAGGTACCGGGCGAAGGTGCGGGTCATGCGATCACCTCGAAGTTGTGTTCGGCGCCGAGCCTGGTGAGGGAGCGGATGGCCGGGGTGCCGTCGGCGTCGCGGCCGGTGAAGCCCAGGCGTCGTTGCCAACCGGCGTAGGCCGTGCGGGTTTTGGTGCCCCAGGACCCGTCGACGCGGGAGGCGTCCAGGAGGCCCTCGGCAGCGAGCGCTTTCTCCACGACCAGGACTTCGGCCTTGTGGGTGGTGTGGCCGTCCGGCGCGGGGATGTCCGCGCGTTCGGCTTCGAGCAGGTGGGCCAGGAACACGGTGGTGGTGCCGGTGCCGGGCAGCGTGCCCAGGAGTTTGCGGAGGGAGCCGTCTCCGGGGACTCCGTCGGCGTCGGATCCGGAAAAGCCCAGGGAGCGCTGGTAGTCAGCGTAGTTCTCGGTGTCGGCGTCGGACCAGTCCGGCCCGGGGCCTTGCCGGTAGTGGCTGCCGAATCCGCGGGCGACGAGGGCGCGGCCGACGGCGGTGACGTGGTCGCCGTGGGCGCCGTAGCCGTAGGTCAGGCCGCCGATGGTGACCTGGTAGCGGGCGGGTGCGGCCTGTCCCGGGGTGCCGGGTCCGGGGGTTGCGGTGCCGCTCGGCGGGACCTTCGTGATGTCGATCGCGCCGGGGTCGCCGTGGTCGTTCCCGGGGATCTGCGAGTGCCCATAGTGGCCGCCGCGGCCCAGCCAGGTGGCGCGGTCGCGGTCGTCGTGGTCGCCCGGGTAGCGCTGCGGGGCGCCGGCCGGCCACACGTCGGGGATGCCCCAGGCGCGTATGGCGCCGATCAGCCTGAGGAAGTTCGGTTTCGACGCGGGGTCGAAGCCGTCGGTCCAGGGCTGGGAGGCGCGCCCGCAGACCTCGACCTGGATGCACACGCGCCCGGTCCGGTTGGTCCGCGAGCCGCCGTCGTTGCGCAGGGCCCGGCCGGAGGTGTCGAGGGCGGTGAACTGGCCGAGGCGGTCGGACGCGGGGTCGTAGAGGACCTGGGGCCACACGGATTCGCGCTTGAGGTAGGACGCCATCGAACTGAACCAGCCGCTGCCGGCGGGTGATTCGACGGTGTGCCAGACCGCGCGGGGCGGGAGGTCGGGGGTGTCCATGGAGCCGCCGGAGTCGGGGCCGAGCCGCTCTGCTCCGCTGATGTAGGAGGGTCCGCTCACGGGGTCGCCGCCGTGGTGTCGGGACGCGCGGGGGCGTCGGTGGGGAGGTAGTGGTCGAGGTCGCCGTCGGCGCGCAGGACGTAGATGCCGCCGTCGCGGCCGGACTTGGGCGAGCGGTCGGGGTCGGTTTCGCACGCGGCCAGGACGGTGTCGACGTGGGATCGGGGAACGACACCGCAGTACGTGTCGGGGACGTCGTCGCCGGGGTGGACGATCGCGGCGTGGTAGTCGGGCATGGGTGCTCCGGGCATGGAAAAGCCCCCGGCCGGTGGTCGGGGGCGGGCGAGGGGGGTCAGAGGCTGGAGGAGACTCCGTCGATGCCGATCCAGTGAGGCGCGCCGGACAGGACGAGGGCGTTGATCCAGCCGTTGGTCGGGTCGATCTCCAGGCGGGCGTGGATCTGGGTGGCCCATTCGGTGGCGACGATGTAGTAGCGGTAGTAGCCGGGCCAGTAGCCGCCGGGCAGGGTGCCCAGGTGGATGGTGGTGCCGGCGGCGAATCCGTCGCCGTCCGTGCGGCGCAGCGTGCCGCGCAACTCGACACTCCCGTTGACGAGTCGGTATGCGGGGCTGCCGGTGTTGTAGGAGATGCCGGACGCGAGGGGGAACGGAATCCAGGGGCCGGGCGTCAGGGGCAGCCAGTTCCCGCCGTCGTAGTAGTCCAGGCGGTCCGCGTCCTTGAGGTAGGCGACCATGCCTTCTTGCGGAGCGGAGTCGCCGGCGAGGGTGGCGCCGCGATTGGCGGCGCTGGCGAACCGCATGACGGAGCGCCCGGCTGCGGCGTCGGCGATGCCCTTGCCGAGTTGCTGGGCGTCGGCGGCGTCGGTGAGGAGCGAGTAGGGGATCTCCTGGCCGTACTTGTCGGTTGCGGGCATGCGTCACCTCCACCCGGACTCGTGGTTTCCGGGCGTTGCAGGGGAAGTCGGTGAGGTTCAGGCGAGCTTGGCCGTCACGCGCCATTCGCCGAGGCGGTTGCGGTCCGCCCATACGCGGTCGCCCACCACCGGGCTCGTGTAGGTCGCGGCGCGGCGGGCCTTGACGGTGGTGCCGCCGCCGATGTCGACCAGGAGGGTTCCGGCGGTGGAGTCGGGGGTGAGGGCGGTGACGGTGCCCATGCGCCAGTCGGCGGACGATTCGTCCATGAGGCGGCGCACGACGTCGTGGATGATGTCGGCGAGGTCCATCAGGGCTCCGGGTCGTCGGCCGCGGACATGGTTTTGATCGAGCAGGGCCCGTCGCCGAGGGGGATGGTGAGGGAGCGGACGATGTGCAGGGTGCGGGTGCCGTCGGCGTAGACGGCGCGCACGCAATCCCCCGGTTCCAGTGCGGGGTTGGGGATCGATTCGAGGTCGACGGTGGTCTTGAGGCCGATGCCGGTGCGCAGGAGCCCTTCGGCGGCGACGGTGCAGTCTCCGCCGGTGACCAGGAGCGGCGACTCGTAGGTGAGCAGGCGCTGCCCGAGCGGGCCGCCCCAGCGGGTGGGGCTGGCGGGGTCGGCGTCGACGACCAGGTCGGTGACGGGCGCGGCGTTGTCGGTGGAGTTCTGGCCCGATGCGCGGACGCCGTTGTAGAGGCGGTCGGAGGACAATCCCCAGCCGGCGGAGATCTGCACCCCGCCGGGCCCTGCGGCGACGTCCCACACCGGTGTCGCGTCGCCGGGCGCCGGCGGCAGGTCGGCGACGACGAGTGTGCCGATCGCGTCGAAGTAGCAGGCAGCGCCGACCGCCTTGGCGAGTTCGCGGCAGGCCGACCAGCGGTCGTCGCCGGCCTTCCACACCCGGTAGGCGGGGGTGCGGTCGTGGGTGGTGCGGTCCGCGACGACGACGGTCGGCATGACCGCGAGCACGGCCGCGGAGATCGCGTCGACGTGGGAGGCGAGGCCCCGCGTGTCCCACGAGCCGGTGAACTTCGCGGCCTGGACCACGACTTCCTGGCCTTTGGCGGTGACGGTGACCGGTCCCTCGTCGCGGTCTCCGGACACCTGGGTGATGACGTGGATGCCGCAGGGGACGACCTCGGTGCTGCCGTCGGTGTACGTCAGGCCCTGGTAGGGATGCAGTGCCTGCCCGTAGGGCGCCAGGGGGTCGGCCGGGTCGAACGGCAGGAGCGCCGGGTCGGCGACGGTGAGCGTCATCGAGTAGCGCACGTCGGATCCGGCGTCGGCGGTGACGGTGCCGTCCTCGTAGGGGACGCCGGCGAGCAGGAGGGTGGCGCCCTGGAGGACGTCGACCCTCCCGGCCGGGCTGTGGCTCGCGGTGAGCGCGGGCAGGAACCCGGGGGTGACGGTCAGCACTTCACACCCCCTGGAGCGTGTCCAGCCACGTCGGGTACTTGGCGAGCACCGCGGCCCAGGTGGGTGCGGTCCCGTCGTCCTTGACGGTCTGCCAGGTTCGGGACGCGGATCCGACCATGCCGCCGGCGGGCCGGGCGACGATCGTCAGGGGCAGCGTCCAGCGGCGGCCGGGTTCGGAGCCCATCTGCACCAGGCGCGGTGACTGCACCGCGCCGACGGACACGTACAGGTAGTCCAGGCCCCAGCCCGGGCGCGCCCGCAGGAGGAGGACGTGCCCCGGGGCGAGAACGAATCGCAGCAGCGTGTCGTCGTCGGGGCTCCAGGTGTAGGCCGCGAGGTCGCCCTCCCCGGTCTGACGCACGTCGGAGCGCGCGATCGGGTCGGCGCGCCCGCGGATCCGGTACACCGCCCGCGCGATGCCGAACGTCCAGTCCGGCGGTTTCTCGATCATCAACCGGATCGAGCGGGCGGGCTGTCCCGGGTCGGACAGCCACACATACGAAGGGTCCGCCGGCGGGGCGACGGTGATGCTCGTGGTGCCGGTGCCGAGATCCTTGGCCGGGGGTCCGGGCACGTGACGGATGTACTCATAGCGGATCGAAACGCCGAGCGGGACCTCGTGGTCCGTGACGACCATGACCGCGCCCGGCACGGGCACGCCCTCCAGGTCGCCGCCGTATCCCCGGACGGGCGAGCGGGTGCCGTCCGGATCGACGCGGTGCACGGTCATCGTGGTCGCCCCGCCGGAGTTCGCATTCCTGATCGTCAGCGTGGCCGACCCCGTCTCCGGGTGGGCGGTCAGCTCGTAGGGCGGGGCACCCGGCACGAGGCCGACGGCGTCGATCCACCACACCTGCCCGGCAACGGTGGACTGCGGCAGGGACACCACCCGGGCCCACGCCGCATTGTTCGGGGCCTTGCGGCCGATGATGTTGGCGAACCAGGCGCCCGGTGCCTGCCCGAGGTCCTGATCCGGGGTGGCGTTCCCCAGCCAGGTCACACCGTCGCTCGCGTACCAGTCGATGTCGGTCCACATCGGGCCGGCGGACGCCGACCGGTAGCTCTGACTCGCCAGGTAGTAGGTGCCGGCGACGACCGGCACCAGTCCGGTGGTGTGGACGCGGGCCTGTCCGGCGGCCGGGGTGGTGATCTCCAGGGACCAGAACCCGGCTGCGAACTGCGCGGTGGTGCGTGCGATGGACGCGTTGGTGACCGCGGTCCAGCTCGCGAGGTCGCACTCCATGGACTCGGCGGCGAACGGCAGGAGGTTGCCGGCGACGCTGAACGGCGCCGCGCGGATCGTCATCTGGTCCACGTGGACGACCTGGGCCGCGGCGGTGGCCTGCGGCCGGACGACGAGGCGTGCCTTGGTCGCGGTCGCGGGAGGTTTCGCCGACACGCCCAGCCGCTGCCAGGTCGTCACTGCGGTGGTGACGCTCGTACTGGTGGTGCCCACCAGCGAGTTCGACGCGTCGTACCACCACAGCTCCGCCTTCACGGACAGGGCGATGGGGGTGCGGATGAAGAAGTATCCGAAGTACTCGACCCCGGGGGCCACTGCGGGTGTTGCCGCCGACCGGACCTGGACGTCGCCGGACGCGGTCGCGGTGATCGCGAGCGAGTACCAGCCCTCGACGACCTGGGCGGACGAACGCGCTGCCGCGCAGTTCACGGACGCGGTCCAGCCGCTCGCGTCCATCTCGACGGACTGGTCGTTGTAGGAGAGGAGGTTGCCGGTTTGCAGGACCGGCGGCCCGAGCCCGACCTCGTCGACCAGGATCTGGCCGCCCGCGAGCATCCCCGTCACGGTGATCGTGAGCTTCACCTGGGTCGCGGTCGCCGGGGCCGGCGCGTCCGCGTAGGTCGGGGGCGTCACCCACGCGGTGGACGCGGGCATCGAGGTGGGGGTCGTCCCGACCGAGGTGCCCACCGTCGCGTTGGAGGCGTCCAGCCAGGTCAGTGTGAGGGTGACCGTGCGCCCGGCGACCGCGGCGGTGTTCGCGGTGAACAGGTAGGTCAGGTATTCGGCGAGGGCGGTGATCGGCACCGCGCCCGTGGTCGCGGCCACCGACCCGTTCGCGGTCGCCGTGAGCCGCATGCACGCGGCGCCGGTGTACCAGGCGCCGGTGACCCGGACGGCGGTGGTGTTGGCCCCGGCCGTCCAGGTCCCGATGGTCGTCTCGAAACCGGAGGTGTTCGCGTCGAGGAGGTTCGTGGTGATGGCCACCGGTCACCCCCTGCCCATGCCCAGGCGCTCGCCCAGTTCGTCGGTGGAGCGTCGGATCCGGCCGTCGACCATTCCCAGGAATTCACCCGAGGACAGCCGCAGTTCGCCCGTGAACGAGCCGCCGTCTCCCCCGCGCACACCCGCGAAGAGCGCGTCGGACTGCGCGCCGGTGAATACCGGCTCGGGCCGTGACGTGCCGTTGTAGGTCAGATTCAGACCCGGCGGAAGATATCCACCGGAGTCGAATGCGAGCGGCACGATACCGCCCGACTTGTAGCCCCGGTATCCTCCACCGGCGGCGAGGGAACGAAGTCCCGGAGTATTGAAAGGAGTTCCCCACCTCGCCTTTATGTAGCGGATCGCGGCGACTGCATTGTGAATCGGGTTCAGAATGTCGTCCATGCCGGGCAACTTGTAGGCGTTGAACGTCGGCGGAATGGTCTGCATCAGACCGAACGTCCCGCCGTACCTTTGGTTCGAGTCCCAGTGGTTTTCCGCGCGCGGATTCCCGCCGGATTCGTGTTGCGCGATGGTCGTCAGCGGGGCCAGCCACTCGGCGGGGGAACCGGTCGCCGCAAGAGCCGCCCGCAGCCATCCCGCGAGGTCCCCGAACGTCGTGACCGCACCGGCCATCACGTCGGAGGCCATACGGCGGACGTCGACCACGTTCACGATCGGCGACTCGCTGACGCCCAGCCCCGGCCGAGGCGCGTTCCACAGCCGCCCCGGGCCCATGTACATGCCGACGTGCGACGGGCTCGGACCCACGAACTGTTCGAACACCAGGTCGCCGGGGACGGCATCCTTCATGTCGATGTGCCGTCCGCGCTTGACCTGGTCGTAGGTGGTGCGGCCGATCTGGACGCCCACCGCGTCGTAGGCGGCCTGGGTCAAACCGGAACAGTCGATGCCCGCGCGGGTGGTACCGCCCCAGAGGTAGGGCACGCCCGCATACGTCATCGCGTCACGCAGCGCCATGGCCGCGATCCCCACCCCCGAGGAAGACTGCTTGCGGTCGTCCTCGCGGATCCAGTCGACGACCCCGTCGATCGCCTTGTTGGGCACGGCCCGAGAGATCTTCGACCAGGCGCTGTCGCCCGGGAGTCGGCCGATCATGGCCCGCACCGGCTCCATCGCCACGTCGACGGACGCGGCCAGGAATCCCCGGGAAAGGGACGCGGCCTTGTCGAGGACCCAGGACGCCCCCGGGATCGCGTCGATTCCGCTCGTGACGGTGTCGACGACGCTGCCGACGATTCCGCCCCACGAATAGGCGCCCACGATCGGGGTGTCCGCGAGCGCGGAACGCACGCCGGACACGCCGCCGGAACGCGCGGCGGCATTCATGCTGTTCACGAATCCGGGGCCGACCGCACGCGTCCATTCCGGACGCATGATGGCCTCGCCACCGGATACCGCGGCGAGGCCGATGTCCCGCCCGGGGGTGTATCCCGGGTAGATGCCGCCGCTCGCAAACCCGGCTGTCCCGTCGGGAAGCGACGGGAGACCGACCTTGTCGGCGACCCAGTTCCAGACGCGCTTGATTCCGTTGTCGTAGACCTGGTTCACCACGAACCGAACCGGTGCCGCGACGATTTCCTTGAACAGCGACCAGAGAATGGAGATTCCGTCGACGGCGACCCGGAACGCCTTCTGGACGTTGGTCATCGTGCTGTCGACGATCGAACCGATCTTGTCGAACCAGGGCTTGATTCCGGTCTGGTAGAGATCCTGCGCCCAGTAGCCGACGGATTTCATGCCGCCGACGACCGCATCGAACGCGGGCGAGATCATCCGGTTCCACGCCCAGTCCACGGCGGCGGCAATGCCCGACCACGCGGGTTCGAACACGCCGTGCCACAGCTCCGCAAGCCGGTCGCCGACCCAGCCGAATCCGGCGCCGAGCCCGTCGAGGATCGGCTTGAGGATGTTGGCCCACACCCAGGAGGCGGCCAGGGACATGCCGGCCCACGCGGGCTCGAACACGCCGTGCCACAGCTCCGCGAGCCGGTCGCCGACCCAGCCGAGCCCGGTGACGATCGCGTCGAACGTGGGCTTGAGGAATTTCGTCCACACCCAGGAGGCGGCGATCCCGATGCCGGTGAACGCCGGCTCGAAGATGTCCCGCCACAGCCACATCGTGAGCGCGCCCAGGATGCGCCAGGCGATGAGGAGCGGTGCGATGAGGATCACCGCGATGATCGCCGCGAGGATCTTGACGCCGGTGACGATGGCGTCGAACACGGGCGAAAGGACTTTCCGCCAGAGCCAGTCCGCTCCGGCGGCCACGGCGTTCCAGCCCTCGACGATCCCGTCGACGGCCGGCTTGATGCCGTCGCGCCACATGGCCGTGGCGGCGTCCGCGATCCAGCCGAACACGGGCCGGAGGGCCTTCTCCCACACCCACACGAAGGCCGCTTCGACCTTGTCCCAGTGCAGGATGAGCAGCACGATGAGCGCGATCACCGCGGCGATGGCGGTCACGATCAGGCCCATGGGTGTCGCCGCGCTCAGGGCCGCGTTGATGGCCATGGCCGTGTTGATCGCGCGCCACGCGATCGCGTAGAGCACGAGGAACTGCACGAGTCCCGGCATGTGTTCGGCCAGGAATCCGATGAACTTCGAGACGGCCGTGAGGATTTCCAGGAACGGGCCGCGCAGCGGGTCGAGGGCGTTGCTCACGTCCGCGAGCGCCCGGCCCATGGCCGCGAGCGCCTCCTTCAACAGGGGGGCGTTCGCGGCGGCGTTCGCCAGAAACCGCTCGAACTCGGGGGATCCCTTGAGCTTGGTGCCCCAGTTCGCGAACCGACCCGTCGCCCGCTCCATGCGGGTGGCGATCGAATCCATGTGCGGATTGAAGGCGTCGAAAATCCCGGCGATCCCCCGGAAGAGGTTGCCGAAAGAGACGCCGACACCCTCGATCGCCCGCGGCATCGCGACCGTCAGGTCGGCCTTGAAACTCGCCCAGAACGGGTCGCGCGCGAACGAGCGCGACGCCCGATCCATCAGGCGGCCGATGCCGTCCGCCGCCGCCAGGACCATCGGCGTCAAGGTCGGCAGGGTCCTGGTCAGCCCGTCGACGAACCGCGTGAGAAGGGGGAACACCGCCGGCGACAGCGCGTCGGACCACTGCTTGAAGGCATCCTTGAGCCGCAGGACCGCGTCGTAGGTCGCCCGCTGCGACGGGTTCATCTTCGCGAGCGCGTCCTGGTACTTCTGCGCGGCCGTCGCCGCCGCATCCATGCCGGCACCGGCCTGCTGCGCCGCCGCGGCTGCGGCGAGTTGCGCGGACTGGATGCCGCGCTGGGCCGACGTGATCTGGTCGGCCGACTGCTGCGCGGCCTCGGCGACCTGGCGCTGCGCGTCCGCGAGTTGCTGCTGCGCGTCGGCAACGGCCCGCGCGCCTTCGGTCTGCGCTGCCTGCGCCCCTGCCGCGGCCTCGGCGGTGCGCCGATCGGCCTGGGCCACGGCCTCCTTGGCCTGGACGACCCGCTCGGAGCCCTCCACGCCGGCCTTGGCCGCCGCCGAAGCCGTCTCCTGCAAACGCCCGGTGTCGCGCCGCTGGTCCTCCAGCCGCTGGACCGCCTCGTCGTAGGCGAGCTGCGCCTCCTCCCGGTCCAGCTTCGACACCACCGCGCCGGCCTCGCGGGTCGCCGCGAGGCGCTGCTGCGCCCGTTCGACCGCAATGACCGCGCTGCGCTCGTCCAGCGCCGCCCCGGCGAGCCGGGAGTTCATGTCCTCCAGCTCCAGGCGCGCCGCCTTGCGGGCGTCGGTGAGCGCGACCTGCGCACGCAGAGAGTCGCGTTGCGCGTCGACGAGCTGCTGCTCGGCCTGCCTGGTGCGCTGTACGGCCTGCGCCTGCGCGTCGACAACGGCGCGCTGCGCCGCGGCCACCTGCCGCAGGCCCTGCTCGCGCTGCTGCGCGGCCTGCCGGTACGCCTGCGTCAGGGACTGCTGCGCGCCCTCCATCTGGAGCGCCTGCTGCTGCGCCTGGATCGCCTGCTGTGCCGCCGCCGCACCGGACTTGCCGGATGCGGTGGCCGCCGCCTCGTTGGCGGCCTTCTGCGCCTGCAACGCGCCAGCGATCTTCATGATGCCGGGCACGGCGACCAGGGCGACCGCGCCCAGGCCGACGGCCGCGGCGAACGCGGCCGAGGTGATCGCGCCCAGGCCCGCGGCAAGGACGCCGATGGCCGGAGGCACGGTCAACGTGGCCAGCAGGGCCGCGAATTGCAGGATGTTGCTCATGGCCGAGCCGGTGTGGATCGGGATGTCGATCCGCTTGCGGTCCAGGATGTCGGCCTGGACCTGGACGGCCCTGAGTTCGTTGCGCGCCCGCGTCGCGTCGACCCGCACGTCGAGATCGATGTTCTCGTTCATCCCGAGCTTGGCCAGCTCCGCCCGGATGTAGTCGATCTTGGCCTGGGCTGCGGCGGCATCGATGTCGATGCCGATCCGCACGTCCCGGAGCTGCTCCAACTCCGCGCGCAGGCCCTGGAGTCGGGCGCGTGCGGGCGCGGTGCTGGCGTCGATGTTGATGTTCGGCAGCGACGCCTGCGCGGCCTGCACGGCCGCGCGGAGCCGCGCACCGAAGCCGCCGTCGACTTCGAGCCGAACCTCCCACGGCTTGAGGGTCGCGAGCCGGATCTGCTCGCGCATCGCCTCCAGCTCGGCAATCGCCCGCGCGGTGTCGACCTGGACACGCACATTGGGGCTGATCGCGCCGAGCCGGCGCAGCTCGGCTTCGAGGCTCTCGGCCTCGATGCGGGCTTCGTCGGCGCCGATGTCGATGCCGATGCGCTTGTCGCGCAGCGACTCCATCCGCACGCGCAGCGCCTGGAGGTCGGACTCGGCCTCGCTGGTGTTCGCACCGACCTTGATGTTGGGCAGGCTGCGGACCGCGGCCTCGACGCGTGTCTTCAGCTCGCGGGAGAACGCGCCGCCGGTCTCGGCGCCGGCGCGACCGCCCTGCGCGGCGGCGAGTTTTCCACTGGTGCGAATGGTGTCCGGCAGCGCGTCGCGCACGGTGCGGCGCAGTTCGCGGGAGATCTCCTCACCGAGTTGGGTGCCGATGCGGATGCCCGCGCCGACGACCTGTACTTGCAGCGCCTGGGTGAGACGGTTGCCCATCTGCTGGCCGGCTTCGGTGCCGACCGTGTTCGCCGCGGGCAGGATGCCCGCACGCAACCGGTTCAGGATCCCCTGGGTGTTGGGAATCACGTGCACTTCGACGGTGCCCACCGTGATCGGCACGAGGAGTCACCTCCTCGCGCTGGTTCAGATGTGGGTCACGCGAGGCCGTCGAGCATCGCGTCGAGGTGTGCGCTCATCCATGCGGGAGATGGAGCGAGCGTCGTCGCGGGGGGACGCCAACCGGGCCGGCGGATACGCGGCGGCGCCGGCGGACGGGGGGCCCTCTTGGTGTCCCAGTTCACGCAGATCTCGTGGTGATGCAGGTCCCTGATCGCTTCCAGCACGCCCGCGAGGAGCATCTCGGCCTGGGACCAGCGGCCTTGCTCCGGTAGGCGGGCGGGCTCGTCGTCCGCGGTGGGCTCGGGGGCGTCGTTGCGGATCGCCGTCCACGTCGCGGATTCCGGCGGGAGCTTCTCGATCATCACCCGGACCTGACGCCATGTCAGGAGACCCCGGTGGACGTCGAGGAGGTCCACTCGGTTGTAGAAGCTCAGGTCGGCTTCTACTTCCTCCGCATACGCGTCACAGACTTCCGTCGTCCACCGGACTTTCCCACCGACTCGCCGGCCTTCGCGGACAGGTCTGCCATGAAGTCGCCGATCTGGTCCTGGTCGGGGTCCAGGTCGAAGTACGCGTCGAGGCTGTCCGGGGTGAGGATGGCCGCCATGAACGCGTCCATGTCGCCCTGTTGCAGGACGCGCATGGTCGACGCCTTCCACTTGCCGGGCATGAGCGCGACGACCTCGTGCACGACGGTCTCGCCGTCGACGGTGCCGGCGAGTTCCGTGCGCAGGTAGCCGGTGGGGTTGAGGGCCTCGACCTCCTGGGCCAGGGCCGCGGGGCTCGCGCCCTCGGCGGCGAGGGGCTCGCGGACGGACTCGTACCGCGGTTCCGGTGCCGGCAAAGACTGGGGGCGGTCGAGGTTGACATACGGCTGCATGGGGCTGTCGCTCATGGGTGTACTCCTGAGGGGTGTTCGCGGGTCGCGGGTCGCGGGAGGTGTGTGCGGTGGGCGGGCGGTCCCGCGAAGTGCCGTCCGCCCACCGGTCGGTGACGTCCGGTCAGCTACTGGGGCTGTCCACGACGGCGGCCTTGATGGTGTGGTAGACGGTGTTCCCGGCGTCGTCCGGGTAGGCGGTGATCGTCATGTTGTAGATCGCCAACTCGTCGTTCTTGTAGGTCTCGTCCTCGCGGTTGGAGATCTCGCCCTGCGGGATGTAAAACCCGCGGAACGTGGCGCCGTCCAAAACGACGAACCACCAGGCGCGCCGGTCGGGGGTCGGCGTCGCGGTCTCCGCGAAGTTGATCAGCCCGTCGCCGTCCGGCGTCAGCGAGCCCTCGGGAATCCGGTTCCACAGGCTCATCACCGCGGGCCGGTTGATCTCCTGGCACGCGACCTTGAACGTGCGGTTGGACTTGGTGATGATCGTCCGGAACGGGCTCGTCTGCCCCCAGGACCGGAACTCGGTGGAGTCCTCGTCGAAACCGCGGACGAGACCGTCCTCGGTGAGGCGGCCCAGGGCCGCCCAGGGGCCCGGGGGCGTGGCGAGGGGGCTGGCCGGCTTGGTCGTGCCCAGCGGGGCGACCCAGCCCCCGCCGTTGGTGCCCGCCATCGTCACGTCGGCGTCACGGGGGATCACAAGGGATGGCATCGGGGTGTCTCCAGACATGCAAGAGCCCCGCGCGCGGCGGGGCCGGAAGGAGGGGAAGTGGGGCCGCGTCAGGCGGCGGGGTGGAAAAACACCTCGTAGGTGGCGCCGATCCTGCGCAACGCGGTGTTCTCGTAGGGCCGCCACCCGGGCGCCGACACGGTGGAGACGCGCCCCAGGACCGCCCCCGCGACCACCTGCCCGGGAAGGTCCCGGGTGAGGGATGCACGAGTCCACGCGGCGATGCCCGCGGCCTGGGCCCGGGTGGCCGCGTACACGTCGACGTCGACCAGGGCCCGATCGAGCCGAACCCCGTCGTCGTCGCCGCCCACGCGCACCACCTGGCCGCACGGCAGGTCCGCGAGGAGGTCGTTGTCGAGTTCGGCGGCCCAGACCGTGTCGGGCCGGGCGGCGACCAGCCAGGCGATCAGCAGGACCTCGACGTCCGGGAACGCGCTCATCCGCCACCTGCCGCCAGCGCCGCGCGCAGCAGGACGTGATGTCCGCCGCCGCGACCGCCCTCGGCGCCGTATTCCACCCACGCCGCGTACCACGCGGAGTTGTGGACGGTGGCCTGTGCGCGGTCGTGTCTGCGGGCGCCGCGGTCCGTGACGATGACCTTGAACGAAGCCTTGTACAGGCCCGTGTGGTGGTCGTCCATGCGCGTGCTGACCGGGGCCATGGCCTCGGCGGCGCTCCTGATCGCCTGCGCACGGCGGATCATCTCGCGGAGCATCATCTGCGAGCGCAGGAGTTCCCCGACGCCCTTCATGTCGCCCCTGAAGCGTGTGGGCACGGTGCGCCTCCCGTCGTCAGCCGGTGATGCGGTCGAGGAGGAACTGCACGCAGCCCTCGGTGCCGGTGAACGGCGAGGGACCCCAGTCGCCTGCCTCGCCCGTCACCTCGTAGACCTGGCCGCGGTGGCGGAACCGGTCGGTGGTGCGGACGTCGGAGCCGGGCGGGGCGTAGACGGTGAGCCCTTTGATGACGGTGTCGCGCGCCTGCTGCTCCGTCCCTCCGGGGGACGGGGCGGCTTGACGGGGTGTCACGACGCAGCCGTGCAGGTCGGTTTCGACGTCGGGGCCGGGGATCGGTTTGCCGTAGGGGTCGCGGCCGGACGACGGGCCGGTGCGGATCCGCGTCAGGGTCACGCCGTGCGGGACGGGGAAGACCATCAGATCCACCCCCAGCCGGGCTCCCAGTCGAGGCCCCACCAGCCGTCGTCGTCGATCGGGAAGGTCGGGACGGGGGTTGCGTCCTCGGGTGTCGGGTCGATCGTGAACGCGCCGCCGCGCCCGGCCATGGCCTTGAGCGCGGACTTCTCGGCCTTGGTCAGGTACAGGCCCGCCTGGGGCCGTTGCACGCTGATCGGGCCGATCGTCTCGTAGCTGACCCCTTGGGGGTTCGCGTAGGCGCGGCCTGCGGCGGACAGCACGACGACCGAGGCCGCGTCGGGCAGGGGTTTGACGATCGACTCGCACAGGAGCACGGCCTGACGGATCATCAGGTCGGCGCGGGCGCCCTCGATCTCGCCGAGGTTCAGGTACAGGCCCAGGTCCTCGGCGGTGGGAGGCGTGAACGCCACGGTGTACCTCCGCTCAGGGGGTCATGGCCTCCACGGCCGTTACGAACGCGGCGAGGTCCTCGGTGGGGTCGAGTTCGGCCGAGCGGGCGAGCGCCCTGCGGGACGCGGTCCGCCAGGCGGCCGGATCGTCCAGGCCGCGGAGCGCCGTCTCCCACGCGTCGATGTCGGCCGGGTCGGCGAAGATTCCGGCGGAGCCGAGGGCTTCGTGCAGGCCGGGCGTGGGTGAGGCGACGACGGGGATGCCCGAGGCCATCGCCTCGACGGCGACGCGGCCCCACGACTCGTAGGTCGAGGGCATGATCACCACCCGGGAGCGGGCGTAGACGAGATCGCGCATCGCGGCGGCTCCCGACACCTGGTCGAGGACCTCGACGTTGCCCTGGCCCGCGTAGGAGACCTGCTCGCCGTAGGCGCCGGTGACCGCGAGGAACCGTGTGTCGGGCATGCGTTGGGCGAGCGCCCGCAGGACCATGCCGCCTTTCTCGTGGCAGCGGTTGACCAGGGTGACCCGGTCCCCCGGTGTCGTCGCGTAGTCCGCGGCGGCCACCGGGGGCCGCACCACGATCGAGACGTTCGGGCGCGTCGCGTCCGCCTGCTCGGCGAGGAGCGCGTCGGCTTCCCGCCTGACCCATTGCGAGTTGTGCACGGCCAGCGCGGTGGTGCCCGTCACCAGGTTCCGCAGGGTGGGCTGACGCGAGGTGTGCACGGGAACGATCAGCGGTTTGCCGTAGCCGTTCGCCAACGCTCGTGTCGCCGGGACCAGTTCGTACTGGCCCAGGACCGCGTGCGACCTGCGCAGCGCGGCGTCGAAATCCTCCCGGGCCTGGAACGGCACGACCCGCACTCCGTCGACCTCGTAGGGCCGCGCGGTGGTGCCGTAGCGGGCGAGCCACACCGACACGTCGTGGCCGCGCGCCACCAGGGCGCGCAGCATGGCGTGGGTCGCGATCTCGCCGCCGGCGTTGTGGTCGGGCGGGTACTGGCCCATGCGGGCGACGATGCGCAGCGGCCTCGCCGCCTGCGTCGTCACGAACCGGACGGGGTGCCGACGTACTTCACGAACGCGTCGTCGTCGCCCTGGACGTAGCCGTAGTACGCCTCCGCGAGCAGCAGGACCAGGTTCTCCTGGAACGCGCTGTGGACGGCGCCCTCTTCGTCGATGTAGGTCGCCTCGTTGGAGATGCGCACGGTGATGTCCATGCCGACGCCGTAGGCGGTCTGGGTGAAGTCGCCGCCGATCATCCGCAGGCCGGTGTCGACGCTGGCGGACTGGCGGCGCTGCTTGCCGCTGATCGCGCGGGAGTAGGCCAGCGGCTCGCCCAGGAGCGACCCGCCCAGCGCGGTGTTCGTCCCCGGCGTCAGGGTGTCCACGAAGATCGGACGGCCGTTGACGTCGGTGGCCAGCAGCATCTTCGGCTTGAGCCGGTGGTCGGCGACGAAACCGGTCAGGTCGTAGTCGTTGTCGACGACCTTCTCCATGCCGGCCACGAAGTCGGCCCAGATGCCGCCCTTGTTCTGGGCGGCCGTACCGAGCGTGACCGAGGCGGTGGTGCGGGCCAGGTAGTCCGGGAACGGGCCGGGCGCGCCGCGCATGGTCTTGCCGTGGATCGTCGCGTGGTCGAAGGCGCGCGCGAAGGCCGTGGGCAGGTCCTTCTGGAGCTGCGTCCACAGGCCGCCGGCGTTGGTCTTCGCGACCTCCATGGAGACCGGGATGAGGACGGCGATCTTCTTGGCGGACATGGTCTTGATCGCCACCGCGCCGGTGGAGATCGGCTTGCTCTGGGCCTCACCGACCCAGTCGGCGGTGGGCACGTCCAGCGGCACCGGGATGCTCGTGGTCGCGTCCATGGCCAGGGGGATCTGGTTCGAGAGCTGCATCACCGCGGACTGCTCGACGCTCTTCTCGAAGATCGGCCCCGTCAGGATGCGGGGCAGGAGTGCCGCGTCGACATTGGAGAGCTTGATCGGGGGCGTAGCCACCATCGGGGCCCTGCTTTCAGCGGCCGAAGGCCGCGCTGTTGAACCACTCGGCGAACTCGTCGCCGGGGGTGGAGGTGCGGGTGGGGTTGGCTCCCGCGGCCTGCGTGCGGTCCGGCGCCGGACGGCGCGGGGACACGGGCTCTGCGGGCGTCGCGGCCGGGGCGGCCTTGGCCAGGTGCGGCTTGCGCTCCAGGAGGTCCGCCAGATCGGCCGCGATCTGTGCTTCGTCGACGTCGCCTTGCGCGTCGACATAGGTGTCGAGCCGGTCCTTGAGGTACGCGACCGCGTCCTCCGGATCGGCGAACCCCGAGGCCGCGACGCGCAGTTCGGCTCGCACCGTGCGGTCCTGAAGGGCCTGTGACCGCTTCTGCTCCTCGGCCAGTTGCGCCTGGAGGCGTTCCTGGTCGGAGAGTTGGGCCCGCTCGAACTCGGCGACCCTCGCCGCGAGGGTGTCGCGGTCCTTGGCCTTGGTCCGGCTGGCCGCGTTCTCGCGTCGCAGCTTCTCGATCTCCCTGCGCGCGGCGTCCGGGTCGACCCACGGGTCCGTCGGGCCCGCCTGGGGCTCGGGGGTGACGGGCTCGACCGGCTCGACGGCCGGGTCCTGAGGGGTCACGGGCTCGACCGGGTCCTGCTCGGGGGCGGGGGTCGGCTCGATGGGGGTGCTCATGCGGTGGGCCCTCCTGGGGCGGGAAATGCGAAAGCCCGCCACCGGGGCGGGCTTTGGAGAACGCCGTGCTCACGCACGGCGGGCATAGGGGGTCAGGGACGGTCGCCGAAGTCCTCGGGCGTGGGGGTGCGTCCCTCGTCGATCAGGCGCATCGCGATGCGGTACCGCCGGAGCTGGTCGCCGGGGTGGGGGGCCGCGAACTCGTAGTAGATGCGGTCCCACTCGGTCGCCTCGGGCGACAGGGCGAACACGTCGCCGCGCAGCACGGGCATCGCGACGCACGCGCAGTCGTTGTGATATTTGAACCGGCCGCCGCCCTCGAAGCCGTCGTTGGCGTCGGCGCCGGCTGTTCCGCGCGTCTTGTAGACGGCTCCCCTGGAAGCCATCAGCCGGCAGAACGCGCACGCGGTGGGTTGCGCCGAGCGGTACCAGCCGCGCGCGTCCGGGTCCTGCTCCACTGCTTCGACGATCGTGCGCCGCCCGGCGTCCAGGGCGAGGCGCCCGGCCGCGGCCTCGGTGCGCTGTTGCACGCGGGCGAGGAGGCGTTCGGCGATGCGCGCCGAGTGGGGTCTGCCGTCGTCGGGGCCCGACGGCTCCGGGTCCGGGGGCGTCCACACGTCGTGGGCGGCCCATCTCAGCGTCGCCTCGATCTGTTCCGTCGGTGGGCTGTCGGCGAGTTCGGGCCGGAACGTCGACCGCAGTGCGGCGGCCTCGCGTTCGGCCTCGTAGGCGCGCGCCGCGAGTTCGGCCGCGATCTGCGCGTACCGGTCGACCTCGACGGCGATGCCCTGGATCCACGGCCGCGCCGTGGCGGGCCGCGCCGGATCGAGCACACGCATGCGGGCCCGAATGTCGCGGAACAGCAGCCGCAGCATGCCGCGTTGCTGGGTGCGCAACCGGCGCGCGGCCGAGGAGCCGTCAGAGATCCGGCGGGCCATCGGCCACTCCCGCGCCGACGGGGACGCCCGGCAGGTCCCGACCCAGTTGTTCCAGGAGCAGCGACGCGCCGCGGCGGCGCCGGTCGGCACGCACCCGCTGCTGCTGGGACTGGGTCAGGCCGACCATCTCCAGGACGACGTCCGAGTCCGGCGGCAGCACGCCGGCCTGGACCAGCTTGACGGCGGCGTCCGTGGAGGCCGCCACCGTCGGGGTGGCGGGGTTGCGCCACACGGTCTCGATCCGCCGGGACTTGTCCGGGGGTTCGCCGTCGCGGATCCACAGCGCCAGGCGCATCGCCTGGGCCCAGGTTCGGCCGAACCGGCGGATGCGGCGTTCGGCCTTCTTCACGAGCATCGACTCGGCGGAGCGGATCGCGTCGGCGGAGGCCGGGTTGTCCGAGGTGTAGCCGAGCATGTGCGGCGGCAGACCGAGCTGGGTCGCCATGATCCGCGCATACAAGTCAATGATCTTCGTCTGGCCGCTGGGGTCGTGCGCGCTGAACTGGCCGACCTCGGGGATGTTGCCGTCCTCGTCGCGCTCCAACGCGAGCATGCGACCGATGTACGTCTCCCACGCCGACATCGCACGACCCTCGGCGTCCTGGAACGCCGACTCCGACGCACCGAGGATGTACCGCTGCGGAGCACCGTGGAACTCCGCCGCCACCTCGATACCGAGCAAACGCCGGCACGCCGCATCCGTGATCGACATGACGTCCGGGGTGATCTCGGACTTGCCGATCCGGTCGCCGGTGCGCTGCCGGTTCGCCAGGCGCAGCACCGGCAGCATGCCCAGGCCGTGGTCGTCGCGGTCGACGATCTCGTCCCCGTTCTCGGTGGGGATCGTCCAGATCGTCGTGTCCGGGAGCATGAGGACGGACATCCGCTCCTCGTCCTGCACGCACTCCCGCAGCGCCGACAGGCCCATCCGCAACCGCGGATCCCACAGCATCGTCATGTCGAGCGGCGACTCGACGGTCAGCAGCGGCGGGCAGTCGTCACACGCGGCGCCGCCGCACTCGCACGACGAACCGCCGGTGATGTACCCGCGCCCGTAGATCAGCGCGTCGGTGTGCCCCAGGCTCGACTCGTCGTACAGGTCGTTCGCCTCGGCGATCTCCTCCAGCTCGGAGGAGTCGGAGCCGTCTGACCACCGCATCGCCTCAAGGTCGAGGCGCTGCTCCAACGCGTCGACGCCGATGCGCGGCCACCCGATGACGGTGTGCAGGCCCTTGAGTTGCGGGGGGATGCTGATGCCCAGGTCCCGGATCAACTGCTGGCCCTCGTAGTAGGCGTCGCGCAGTTTCAGCTTGAACCGGTTCATGTGCAGCTCCTGCCGCATCACGGCCATGAGCTGCTTCTGATCGTCCGTCAGGTACGTCGACGGCAGGGAGACGATGTCGGCGGCCATGGATCACCGCCAATCCGCGTGTGGGTCGTCAGCGCAGCACGATGACCCGGCCCTTGCCGGGTGTGCGCTTGGTCGTCTTGGTCCAGGCCGGGCTGTTCATCAACATCCGGCGCATGTGTCTGGCTCCGACCGCACACACCGCGAGGTCGATCTTGCGGGCCGACTCGCGGTGTTCCTTGCCGATCGTGTAGCCCCAACGGTTGGTGCGACGGCGGGCGTTGACGACGTGCTGACGCAGCCGCCGATTCCCGTCGTGGGTCAGGGACCGCTCCAGGATGTCCGCGCGCGTGCGCTTGACCGCGCCGGTGAACGCCTCCTGGTTCGCGGACGTCGAGCCGCCCATGTCCCACCGCACCGCGTGTCGCTTGGGGCCGGACGCCACGGCGTGCAGCAGGAGCTTCTTCCCGTACCGCTGCGCCCAGTCGTCGATGTAGCCGTCCCAGTAGAGCTGGCCGGTGTCGTCCTCGCCGCTTCCCGGGTCCGCCCAGAAGGCGACGACCCGCCAGCGGGCGAACGCGGCGTCCACGACGCCGTCCACCGCCTCGCGGGGTACGGTCCAGCGCTCGTCGGCCGGCAGGCCCGAGGGCCGTTGCCACACCCCGACCGTGAACACGTGCCCGTCGGACACGCGGCAACCCACCAACCCGGTGGCGTCGTCGCTTTTGCTGCCATCGAAAAACATGACGACGCGTTCACCGCCGAGGACTTCGATGTCCTCGCGTTTGCACGCGTCCCATTCCTGCCGGGACAACCACGCGTCCTCGGCCGCGACGACCTGGTTGTACCAGTACCGGCGCGACCTGCTCGGCGGGTTCCGCTTGTCGAGGATGGACTTCACGATGCGCGGGATCGACAGCCACGTGGAGTCGCCGCGCACCGCCTCCAGGACCTTCGGCGCCCAGTCTGCGGAGAGCTTGGCCTCCGGCGGCGCCTCCAGCGAGTCGTAGAAGATCCCGGCCTCGATCGCCTCCTCGGCGGACATCGACTCGAAGGCGTCGCGCGTGCGCTCGGCCACCGAGTCCTCGCCCGGGTTGAAAGCGTTGGTGATCGCACAGTTGCGGCTCATGCCGTCGGGCGACTTGGTCCCGTTGCGCTCGATCACCGCGGCCATCTCGTGGCCCTCGTTCGCCTGGATCCAGTGGTGCGTCTCGTTGGGGTACGTGGCCGTCGGCCGCCCACCTTCGAGGGCGCGCGGCGAGGAGGTCACGGCCTCGATCCGCGCGCGGCCCTTGTCGGCGTAGATGATCTCCTTGCCGAGGTCGATCCGGTGCGCCTCGATGGTCGCCTTCGTGAACAGGCCCGGGAACAGGGTCATCGTGTTGCGGGTCTGGTCCTGGGACACCGCCGCGAGCTGCACCCACGCCTCGGGGTGCTGCATCCCGACGGGTTGCCCCGCCGGAACGCCCAGCGGGTTACCCTCCTCGGCGATCTCCCCGGACGGGCGGCACGGCCCGATGAACTCGAACGCCGCCCAGGTGGCGACCATCGGGTCCTTGCCCCAGCCCTTGAGGCGCTGGAGGACGCCGTCGCGGTAGACGAACTGGCTCGTCTCCGGGTCGACCGCGTACCACCAAAGCGTCAGCCGGGCCTGCTCGGGCGTGTACCGCCACGGTTTGCCGCCGCCGTGCTGGAGGCTCGTCGCCGTCCACGACAGCGCGTGCCACCCGAGGGTGAACTCAGGCAGCACGAACTTGCCGTCCGGTCCGCGCTTCCACGTGGGGCCGATGCAGACCGGTTCGATTCTGTCCGGGGGAAGTTCGAGGGCCGCGAGGTCAGCCGCGGGCCGGGGCACGATGGCCTCCGGCTTCGAGAACGCACAGAAGGGGCTCGACCTTGGCCCTTGCGCCGGCGACGAACACCCTCTCGTCGCCGTCGCCCACAGTCCGTGTGATCGGGTCCGGCTCGCGCGCGACCCTGTGGTCAAGGACTTGGCTCACGTACAAGGCGTCACCGCGGGGGACGGAACGCCAGTAGCCAGGGAGCACTACATACACGACATCGCTGTAACCCCGCAGACCGTGCTCGGCCCGCTGACCGATCGTCGTCCGGTAGGAGCCGGGCTCAAGGCGCCGCGAGCGGGCCCAGCGCAACGCTTCCCTGGAGTCGGCCGCGCAGATCAGGAGCCTCGTCATCGTGGAGGACCGCCCCAGTTGTAGGGGTCGGCGGCGAGCTTGTCCCACGCCGCCCGCAGGTCTTCGTAGGCGTTGGTGGTCGTGAGGGTCGGACGCGTATTCACCACTGCGAGGAGTCGTTCGGCCGAGAGCATGTCCTCGGCGTCCCAGTAGTGCGTCTCCTCCGCGCGCGAACGCTCGGCCTCGGCGTTGAGTTCGTCCAGTCTCTTCCGGTCGATGAGGCCGTCGTGGTCAACGAGGACGTGGCCGCCCAGCGCTTCCGTCAAGCGTGCGATGTCGCGGCTGTCGGGAAGCTGTGCGCCGTCTTCGAGGCGGGTGATCATCCGCTCATCACAAACAGGGTGTTCTTCCGACTCGGAGGGCGCCAATGCCCGTGCCACATGTCGGCGTATGGCCGCTCGGGCATCCATCAGTCCCCCACCGGCTCGTCCGCAAAAAACGCTACGAACTCCCGCACCTGCCTCGCCTTCTGCAACTCCGGCTGAACCGGGATCGGGCGACGCGCGGCAGCCATCGTCCCGAAGCCGACAACGGCGGCCTCGGCAAGCGGGCCTCGGGGGCGGCAGTCGGGAACGAAGGTGTGCCTCATCTCAACCCCCGATCGAAGCGCGGTAGTCGGCGATGGCGGTCACGCCGGCCGGCTGCTCAGGCGCGCCGGACGTGCGGCGCGCCAGCTCGACGCGGACGCGGCGCCGGTCCCCCTCGGTCACGAGGAGGTTCGACATCGCGGCGGTAACGGCGGCGAACAACTGCGCGGAGAAACGGCCCTGGGAGAGGTTCGTATGCATGGCCTCGGCCACGTAGCGCGCCGTCTGCCAGTCGGACGGCTGATAAAACACGGCCTGCCCGGACTCGGACAGGGACAGGAACCAGTCGCGGGCAATCGGGTGCCAACCCGGATCCGGCTCGGGGGCCGGAAGCGGCTCGGTCGAGGTCTCGACCCTGGCGATCGGGGTGTCGGACTTGTTACGCCGGCGGCGCTCCTCGGAGCGCTTGGGAACCGGCCCACGGGAAGCGGCCATGGTGACCTCCGGGGTCGTGCCCGCCTCCTGGGCGGGCGGTCGGAGACAGGAAGTGCCCCGACCGGCGCGCCACCGGGGCGCTACACGAGCGAGGCGATCACCGCTGCCGCGTCGGGCAGTTCGGCGAGGTCGAGCGGCGTACCGGACACGCGGTCGCCGAGGATGATGTAGCGGCCGTCGGCGTACACCTCGACGGCCATCTCGCCGCGGCGGATGCGCCGGCCGGCGGGGACGGTGCCGCGGAACCACAGGTGCAGGCCGGTACCGGACCGGCCGCGCTCGGTGTAGGTCGCGGGCAGGGCGTCGACGATGCGCTGCGCCCAGGGCAGGAGTCGGCCGTCCTCGACGGCGTGGTCCAGGTCGATCACGACGATGTTGTCGCTGCGGGTGAGGACGAAGCCGATGCCGTCGCCGACGGTGGAGTCCACTGCGGCGGCGTGGTCGGACCAGGTGGAGGGGTCCGTGACGGACGCCCATCGGGGCAGGTCACAGCGGGTGGGGCGCTTGTTGACGTGGCGCACCCAGCGGGCCTTGGCGCGCAGTTCGGCGGGCACTCCCCCGGCTCGCTCGGCCCGGATTCGTGCGGCCTCGGCGGCCTTTCGCCTGCGGGTGGCCAGGACGCGGCAACTGCCGGAGCAGTACCGCATGTCCGACCGGCGCGGCAGGGGCAGCGGGCCCGAGCAGTGGACGCAGGTGGTCTGGGGCATGCAATCAGGCTAGCAGGTCGTGTTAACGGCTATCTAGGCTTTGACCTGCATGTTCCATGATCTTTCGCAATGCGACCCTCCCAGAGTGGTCTAGACCTCTCTGCATTTCCGCAGGTCACGGGCCCGATAACCCGTACAGACGGTCAGGTGCTAAACGGCCCGATGAAGCGATCTTGGGCCAGGGGGGTATCCCCCCACCTCGGTAGGCCAACACTGTTGGCCACCTCGGGTGGCTCGATCATGCCAACTCGGTTGGCATTCGCCAGGCCAACCGAGTTGGCATCGCCCGGTCGACCCGGTTGGTTGCAGCCGAGCCAACCCAACCGTCGCGTCAGTCATCGACCACATCGGTTGGTTGGCTCGACCTTGATCGTCCAGGTCGCTGGTGTCACGCTCCCGACACCACGGTTGGGATGGGCTCGACCCGGTGTCGGGTGGACTGCCGACCGACCACCCGCAGCCCACCTGGGTGGGCGGACTCAGGGTGCCTTCGGGTCGGTTGGGTCGGTCGCCTGCTCGGCGGGCTCGCGTCCGTCGAGTGAGTGATGGACGATCACCCATCCGTCGGTGCCGTCGGCGCGCACGACCCGCTCCGCCCTGGGCCCGCACACGCAGTCGTCGTCGAGCGCGTGGTCGACCAGGTCGGCGGTCGGGGTGACGTGGAGGACGCGGTCGTCGGTCATGCCTGCGCCTCCCGCTCGGTCGCCACGGTGATGCGCTCGCCGTCCCAGACCAGGGTGTTGCCGACGCGCGCCACGAGAACGGGCTCGCGTGCGCGTCGGATCGGGATCCGCGAGGGGTCGAGGTGCAGCGGTGCGCCCTGCGGGTCGATGCGGTAGCCGCGGCGGTGCAGCCAGGTGTCGGTGTATGCGGGGTTGCCGTCGAGGGCGAGGCGGTGTCGGTCGGCGTCCGCCGGGCAGTGGGTTCCGGCCCAGGCGATCGCTTCGATCGTGAGGTCGCCGCCGCGTGCTGCGCCGCAGTGGGAGCACAGGACGTAGGCCGGGGAGAGCAGGGCCCGGGCGGTGTCGTCCGCGCGGGGGTGCCGCCGGCGAAGGAGGCGGGGGAGTTTGATCACCGTCGCCGGCCGGGGCGCCGCCCGATGTTGCGCCGGTCTCCGGGCCACACGCCGGTCATGTCGCGGTGGAGTCGGGCGCAGTAGGCCGCGGCGCGGGGGCCGAGGTACTTGCGGAGTTGCCGGGTGCACCTGGTGTGATCGCCGGGGGTGTTCCAGCGAATCTCGGCGGTGCCTCCCTGGCCGGCGGTCCAGTAGGCGCGCAGGGTGGCGGCGTTGCCGGGTGTGCCGCGGCTTCGGCTGCGTGTGGCCATGGTGGTGTCACCTCCGGGTGGGGCGAGCGTCAGGGCTCCGGTGTCGGCGGTGGGGTGCCTTCGGGGTCGATGCGTTGGATCGAGTGGACCTGGTCGCGGGGCACCGCCAAGAGGGTGCCCTTGCCGTCCTCGAAGACGGCCCAGTCGGTGAGTTCCGCGAGCTGCAAGTCGTCGCTCTCGATGATGACGCAGGCTTCGGGAACGGACGCGTTGATGACGTAGCGGGGCATGTCAGGTCCTGTGGCTGGGGTGTGGTTCTTCGGGGTAGCGGCCTTCGGCTCGGCGTGCCGCGGCGGCGCGGCGGCCTTCGGCGCTGGACTTGGCGCGGTGGCAGGGGTCGTCGTGGATGGGCGCGAGGTTGTCGAGCGAGTGGTCGTCGCCGGGTTCGATGTGGTCGATCTGGTTCGCGCCGTCCAGGCCGCAGACGTGGCAGGTGCGGCCGTTGCGGGCGTAGACGGCGGCGCAGCGGGCGGGCCAGTCGGAGGGGAGGCGGGTGCGCCTGGTGCTGTCGGTCCATCCGCCGGGCATGGCGCCTCCGTTCAGTGCGGAGTCCGGTCCGGTCCGAGGTCGGGCGGCATGGCCTGGGCGCGGGCCTGGAGGAGGGCCTCTTGGGCGGCGAGTTGGGCGGTGATCGCTGCCGTGAGCTGGGCTTCGGCGGCGGCGATGTGGTCGTGGCCGGCGGGCTGGGCGGGGGTGGGCGTGGTCATTCGGGGTTCCCGTCGAGATGATGTAAACCCCGGGGTTGACACACGTACACCCCGGGGCTTACCTTGGTGGAACCGGCAGGGAAGCAGCGAACCGAGGAGCCCACGATGAACCCCACCACCGCCACCACCGCCCAGGTCACCGTCGGCCGCGGCAAGGTAGCCCACGACGCTCGCCTCGACGGCCGCACCGAGTGCGGTCGCCCGGTGAACGCGGCGCTGGAGGCGGGCCACGGCCGGGCGACCTGCAAGACCTGCGCCCGCCGCACCGCGAAGGCCGGCGCGCCGGCCGCCCCGGTGGCCGCGCCGGCGCGGGTGATGCGCCCGGTCGAGGGTCGGGACCTGAAGGTCGGGATGCGGATGCTGGAGGACGACGGCATGGGCGGGACGAGCGAGGTGCGGGTGGCCGGCGCGGTGGCCTTCCCGACCTGGGTGCGGCTGACCCTGGTGGACGCCTTCGGGGGCGAGATCGGCACCTCGTGCGGGCCGGACGAGGTGTTCGAGGTGCTGGCGGCCTGACCGCCGGGGCCGGCGGGCCGATCCCCCGCCGGCGGTTCGCCCGCCCTGCCGGTACGGGAGCGGACGAGGCCGGCCGAGGGGCCGGAGGTACGGAGGACGTGATGGGCGGGACATGGCGCGAGCGCGTGGCGGACGAGGACCGGGAGCAGGAGCGGCTGCGGGTGCTGGCCGAGAAGTCGGCGCAGCGGCGGGCGGAGGCGATCCACGAGGGCCTGGTCACCGAGTTCGGCGGGAACGCCGCGGCGATGGGTCGCGAGCTGGGGAAGACCAGGGCGTACATCAACGAGTTGAGGAGGCGCGCCCTGCGCGACCCTGAGGGGGCGCCTGACGGCTCCGAGTGACCCACCCGGCCCCCTGGGGTCAGTCGTCGAACTCGGGGCCGCTGTAGCGGGCCTGGCCGATGATGTCGCGGGCGGCGGTGACGAGGGCGAGCTGGTCGAGCCAGGTGCTGCCCTCGCTGTCGGCGATGCCGACGCTGACCTCGCCGTCGCGGTCGACCACCTTGAGGAGGACCACCGCGCCCGCGGGCAGGTCGCCGTCCTCCAGGTCGACGGTGACGCCGAGGCCGTCGAGGATGGGCCCGGCGGGGAAGGTGGTCATCGGTGTTCCTGCGCGAGGCCGGTCCGGGTGTCGTGGCGGATGCGCACGGGTCAGCCCTCCCCCGGCGCGATGCCGCCCGCTCCCCCGCCCGCGCCGCTCACCGGTGCGCCGCGGCGGATGCTGCGGATCTCGGAGGTGCGGACGATCAGGACGTAGTCGTCGGAGGCGTCGCGGAAGCGCATCCACCCGGTGGTCCCGCCGTCCACGGCGTCGACCGCTTCGACGGTGGCGGTGTAGGGGGCTGTCGTGGTGTCGCCGAGGTAGGTGACGGTCCAGGTGTAGGTGACGGGGGTGCCCGTGTTCACGCGGTCTCCGTGGCGAGGGGTTCGGCGATGAGGGCGCGCATGGCGTCCGGGTCGCCGGCGGCCTGGTGGTAGCGGTGGCAGCGTGCGGCGTTAGCCGTGTACTGCTCGCCTTCCTTGACCGCGCTGGGGTGGGTGAGCGAGTAGACGCGTCCGTCGTGGCGGACGGGTTCGGCGCCGAGCAGGGTGGTGTGTGCGGTGAACCAGGCGGCGTCTTCGAAGCCCCAGCCACGGAAGAGTACGTCCTGTCCGCCGTGGGCCCACCAGGTGGCGGGGGTGGTGACGTAGATGCCGGAGCAGGCACCGCCCACGACGAAGGCGTTGCAGTCGGGCAGGGGCACCGACGCCAGGTACTGGGCGGTGCCGTCGCCGCGGAGCGAGCGGTACTCGGTGTAGGGCAGGTGGACCAGGCCGGAGGTCCGCGCCGCGGTGGCCGCGGCGCGGACGGGCTGTTCCTCGGCGAGGGTGTCGGCGTCGGCGAGGATGACGACGTCGGCGCCGCGCTCCTCGGCCAGGGCGACTCCGGCGTTGCGGCACGCGCTGAGGCAGAACGGTTCGTGGTCGGTATCGATGTCGATCAGGTCGGCCTCGGGGAGCAGCCGCTCCCAGTGGTCGAGGACGAGCTCGTGGGCGCGGGCGCGGGCGGGGCTGGTGTCGCGCCAGGGGATGGCGACGGTGATGTTCATGCTGCCTCCCTGGCGGGTGCGGGGGTCGGGGCCGGCCAGCCGTGGCGGTCGCGGCTGGTGGTGATCGAGGCGGCGATGGCGGCCGTGGCGTGGTGGGGCCAGGTGCCGGCTTCGACGGAGCGGTCGGAGACGGTGACGGCGGAGCCCATGTACCGTCCGGTGCCGTCGGGCCGCGAGGGGATGCCGTGGCAGTCCCAGTCGACCGACCACGAGGTGGTCTTGCGGCCCTTGTTGCGGCCGGTGGTGCAGCGTTCGAGTTGGAGGGTGACCTGGTGGTCGTCGCCGTGGGGCATGCGGACCGTGGCGGTGACGGGGGCGCCGACCCTGTCGTAGGTGTGGCGGCGCGGGCCGAGGATGCGGTCGCGGGGGTCGATGACGATGTGGCCGTCGCGCCAGCGCGGGGTGTCCTTTGACCATTCGTTGCGGTTGGTGCCGAGCTTCCAGCAGAGCTTGCCCATGTAGGCGTGGAGGCTGACGACCTTGGAGTTGTACCCGGTGGGGTTGAGGCGGCGTTGCAGCCAGGTGCCGTATCCCTCGGTGTGGAGGTAGAGGGAGCCGAGGGGGTAGAGGCTGATGCTCGCGGCGAGGGTCTGCTCGCTGCCGCCGTTGCCCAGCTTGAGGTCGAAGCCGGTCCCGAGGATGCCTGTGCCGACGACGAGTTCTCCGCCGATGACGCCGGTGGGGTCGGCGGCCCAGGGGCCGGGGAGTTGGTCGGCGGGGACGCGCGTCGGCAGCGCGGCGAACGAGGGTGCGCCGGCGGGTGCGTGGTGGTCACCGTCGTAGGGGTCGCCGATGTCCCAGCGGAGCGGGTCGAGGTGCCCTTGGGGGTTGCAGCGGATGCCGCAGCGGTCGCAGCACACCCACCTGCTGCCGCGTTCGCCGGGCAGGACACCGGTGGTGCCGTCGACGACCGGCCTGTGGCCGAGCAGGCGACACACGGGGGTGGCGCGGGGGAGGTGCAGCCAGAAGCCTCGGTGGAGGAGGGTATGTGGTGGCGTGCCACCGTCGCGCTTGCGGTAGTCGATGGTGTGCCAGTGCATGGGTGCTCCCGAGGGGTGTGGGGCCCCGACGCTCGGTCGTCGGGGCGCCCTGCCCGCGGTGATCAGGCCGCGGGCGTCGGTGGTGTGGCGGTCAGGACTCGCGGTCGTGGAGGAACCGGGCGATGTTGAGCCAGGTGCACGCGAGTTCGTCCAGGCGCTGCGCCGTGGCGGGGTTGCCGATCGCGAACTCGGCGCCGTCCAGGAGGCGCGCGGCGTTGGTGAGGGCCTCGTCGATGGTCGGTGGGCGGAGTTCGCGGCGGGCGCCTGGGGTGGGCTCGGTCATGGGTCAGCGAAGCTCGGCGAGGGTCATTACGAGGCCGACGGTGATGACGGCGTTCGCGAGGACGACGAACATCGCCGCACCGTTGGTGATCGGCAAGCGGGGCTTGCCGACTATGGCCATGGTGACCATGGCGCCCAGGATGAAATAGCCGATGAGGACGTACAGGAACCAGGTCATGTGGCGCGTTCTCCGGTGCTGTGGCGGTCAGTAGTCGGTGCCGGCGCGTTGGTGGCCGATGTGGCGCACGCGGGGCGGGTCGGCGCGGCGGCCCCAGTAGGCGCCGCGGGTGGTGGGGTCGGCGAACAGGTCGCGTCCGAAGCGGGATTCGGACCATGCGCCGTCCGGCCAGGGGTGGGCGAGTGTGGCGGCGGGGATGACGCTCGGGTTGCCGGTGAAGCAGGCCCGGTGCTCGATCCACGCGCGCTCGCCGTCGATGCGCTCGACGAATTCGTTGCCCTGGGCTTCCAGGGCTTCGATGAGGCCGCCGGCGGTGCGCTCGTTGCCGAACCAGGGTTGGCGCAGCAGGGCGATCTGCGTCAGGTACGGGTGGGTGTCGAGCACCGCGGTGAGCGCGTCGAGGTCGACGTGGGTCTCCAGGACGAAGTCGTCCTCCCAGAAGGCGATCGCCCGCTCCCCCGCGGCGATGCCCCAGACGGTGCGCATGGCGCGCCAGTAGCCGGCGGGCGCGTCCGGGTCGACGGGGACGACGTCGGCGGTGAAGGTGTCGCTGAGCCACGCGCGGTGGTCGGCGTCGCCGGTGTCGTCGACGATCGTGACGTGGGCGACTCCGTGGAGGTGCCGGCGGACGGCGCGCATGGTCTGCTCCAGGCAGTCGCGGCGGCCGTTCGTGAGGACGATCAGGGGGACGGGCATCGCTGCGCCTCCCGTCGCTCGTCGATGAGGGCGCGCATCGCCGGCGGGTCGCCCTCGGCGGCGCGGTAGCGGCCCAGGAGGGCGTAGTTGGCGTCGCGCCCGGCGCTCGGGCCGTCGGCTTTGGGGTGCCACAGGTGGACGATCTGCGCGGGGTGACGAACGGAATGCCCGAGGAGGGTGTCCGCAGCGGCGAGGAACGCGGTGTCCTCGCATCCCCAGCCGGTGAAGCGTTCGTCCATGCCGCCCGCCAGGGCCCAGGCGTCGGGTCGGGCAACCAGGACGCCGCCGGTGGAGCCGGTCATCGTGAGCTCGGTGGCGCAGTCGGCGAGCGGCGCTCCGGACAGGTAGGCCGCGGTGCCGTCCTCGGAGAGACCCCGGTACCAGGTGTACGGGAGGTGGAGGCGGCCGTCGGCTGCTCCCTCAATCGCGGCGTGGAGGGCGTCGGGGTCGGGGAGGGTGTCGGCGTCGCACAGGACGACGATGTCGGCGCCGTGGTCGGCAGCGACCCGGATGCCCAGGTTGCGTGAACCGGCCCGGCTGAACGGCTCGTGTCCGCTGTCGGCGTCGAGGTGCGTGGCGTGCGGGAGGTGGTCCCGCAGGTAGGCGCGGACGTGGCCGTGATTGCGGACCCGGGCGGGGCCGACGGCGCGCCAGGGAAGGACGACGACGGTGTTCACGTTCACCACCAGTCGGTATCGATCACCCCATGCGTCGCGAGCGCGGCGCGTGCCTTGACCCGGACGCGGCGCCGGCGGGGCGATGCCGCCTCTCGGAGCGCGTTCAGGTAGGCGTCCACTTCGTCCAGGAGCAGCGGCGTGTCGGCGGCGCCGTGGGCCCACTTGGCCCGCATGCCGCCGATGCGGAGGGTGATGGCGACGGGCCGCGCGCCCATCCGGTCGAGGAGCGCGGCGAGCGCGAGCCGCCGCAGGCCACACCGGTTCGGGCCGCCCGGCCATCGGCCGGGGTTGCGCGGGTCCAGCAAGTACCGGCCGTCCTCGGCTATCGCCTGCCATCCGAGGCCGCCGACCTCCTGGGCCTCGTCGAAGCGTCCGGCGTAGGGATTCCCGATCGGCCAGTGGTCGGGGTCGAGGGTGCCGCGCGGTTCGGGGTGTCCCGCGCAGCGTGCGCACACGACCCACCGCTCGTGACGACCACTCGGGAAGGCGGGGGCGGCGCCGGCGACTACCGGGCGGTGTCCGGCCGTGCGGCAGACAAGACGTTTGAGCGGGAGCGGCGTCATCGATCCGCGAGGGCCCGGCGGATGCCCTCCTCCAGGGTGATCTGCGGGACGTGGAACGACTTCATGCGGGTCGGGTCGCCGACCCGGTACGCGACGCCGCGCGGCGCGGCGTGTTCGTGCCGGATCGCGGGCCGGTAGCCGGCTTCGGCAGTGACCATGTCGGCGAACTCGTTGAACGAGGTGGCGCGTCCGGTGGCGAGGTTGACCGGGCCGGGCACGTCCTGGTCGACGGCCGTGAGGACCGCGGCGACGATGTCGTCGATGTAGATCCAGTCGCGGACCTGGTTGCCGTCGCCCCAGATCTCGAAGGGGTCGGCCTGCCGGCGCGCGCGGTCGACGAAAGCCCGGAACGGATACGCGGCGTCCTGGTCGGTGCCGTAGCCGGAGAACGGCCGGAACACGTGGACGCGGGCGCCGGCGGCTTCGGCGTGGGCGGCGAGCTGCTCCCCCGTCAGCTTGGCCCATCCGTAGGTCTGGTCCGGGAGTTCGGGGTGGGCAAGGTCGATGTCGGACTCGACCAGGACGCGGCCATCGGGCCCCTGGAGGGCGATGGGGTAGGCGGCCGAGGAGCTGAAGTAGACGGCGCGGCGGGCCCCGTGGCGGTCGACCAGCCAGCGGAAGAACCAGGCGTCCAGGGCGAGGTTGGTGGCGATCGACAGGGGGCTGCCGTCGATCGATCGGCGCCCGCCGACGATCGCGGCGCAGTGAATGGCGAGATCGTAGTGGGTCGGCAGGGCGGCGTAGCCGTCTACGGCCCCGTGGTCGCCGCGGCGGAAGAGGTGGAGGCAGTCCATGCCGCCGCGGCCGAGGTCGATGCCGGTGACGTCGTCGCCGCGGTCCTCCAGGGCGCGGCGCAGGTGGCGGCCGACGAAGCCCTCCGAGCCGGTCAGGAGGACCCTCACGCGGTCTCCTCTGCGGGCCCGGCGCAGGTGTGGTCCAACTCCGGGGCGACTTCGATGCTGGTAGCGGGACTGAACTCGACCACCCGCAGGAGGACATCGACGTCTTGGTGGCAGGTGGGGCAGCGGACGACGACGGTGCCGAGATCGGCGGGCATGCGTACCTCCGAGAGGGCGGGCGGCAGTGATGCGGGTGATGCGGGTGGGTCTACGCCCTGACTCCGGCGACGACCTGGAACGGACCGACAAGGGTGTGCGCGCGGATCGCGTAGCCGGCCTGTTCCAGGAGGGCGGCGTAGCCGCCCCGGTCCCAGGCCCAGGTGTGGAACTCGTAGTGGTCGTCCGAGGTTTCGCCCCACGGCGAGGAGGCGATGAGGATCGGTGAGTGTTCGGCGATGCGACGGACGAACGCATGCGGATCCACGAGGTGTTCGAGCATCTCGGTGGCGACGGCGATGTCGCCCCACTCGATGTCGCCTTCGACGACGTCGCCCAGGCGCACGTCGACACGGCGTTCGTCGCAAGCCGCAGTGACGTTAGTGGGTTGGAGGTCGTAGCCCCAGCCGATGAACGGCTCGGGCAGGAGGCTGAGGAGGCCGCCGTCGCCCGCCCCGAGGTCGACGACGGTCGTGACGCCGGCTCGGACGCCGGCTCGGACGACGAAGTCGGCGGCGGTGCGCAGGCGCAGGCCGTGGGCGGCCTGTTCGAGGTGGGGCGCCCGGTCGCGGTCGGCGTACCAGTCCGGTCGGGTGTGCTCGGGGATGGTGCCTTCGGAGAACAGGCGGTGCTCGGTCACGACGGGACCCCGACGTCGAAGCCGGCCGCGGCCAGGTGGGCCTTGACGTCGGCGAAGGCCATGCCCTCGAACGTGATCCAGCAGCCGCACAAGTCCGAAGCCGAGCACATGTCGCCGCAGGTCTCGCACCGCCATGGTGGGCATTGGCCGCAGTGCTCCGAGGGGAAGCAGTCGGTCGGCGTGCCATCAGGTCCCGGCTTGGTCGCACCGCAGCCTCGGCACGTCATGATGCTCACGTGCGACTCCGGATCCGGGCCGCGTCGTTCTCGATGCCGCCGCCCGCGTCGAACGCCTCGTAGGTGGTCTTGTCGGCGTCGTACATCGCGGGCGCGTTGACCTCGTCGTACCGCTCGTCCCAGGCTGCTTTGCCGGCGCTGGGGTGCAGGTGCTCGACGAGGACGTGCGGCATGTAGGTGATGGCGTCGAGGGCGCGGCCGAGGTCGAGCCAGTAGTTGTCCAGATACAGGTGGATCAGGCCGGGCGGGACCATGCGGCCGAGGGTGGTGACGATGTTGCTCGTCATGGCGACCGCGGTGGGCAGGCGTTCGTGCATGAGGCCGTCGTCGCCGTAGACGATCCCTGCGCCGCGCTCGGCGCGCAGGCGGTCGAGCTCGGCGAGCATCGCGGCGTCCCAGCCGGTGGTGCGGGGCCGGTGGTCGTCGCCCATGAACGCGATCGCCCGGTACCCGGGGGCGTGGTCGGCGGCAAGGGCGTTGAGGGTGCCGCCCAGGCGCAGCCGGGGGCCGACCGCCAGGAACACGGCGGGTTCGTTGTGGGCGTCGACGAGGGCGCGGTAGGCGGGGAGTTCGGGGTCGTCGTCGTCCACGCCCAGGAGGAGGTCGGTGCCGTCCGCGACGTCCCAGGTGTCGAGGAGGTCGGCGATCGCGTGGGGTCGGCCGCGGGTGGGGACGATGACGAGGAGGTCGCGGGTCACTGCTGCTCCGTCGGGTGGCGGGCGCCGGGGCGCGGCGGGTGGGTCAGCGTTCGATGGTCGTCAACTGCGTGCCGTCGGCGCGGTACCAGGTGACGCCGGCGAGGCGGACCTCTCCCGGCGACGGATCCGTCAAGTCGAACGACGGCCATGTCACGGTGAAATAGGGAGACAGGACCTCCGCACCCTCGGGCACGTTGCGCATGCGGAGGCACATGCGGACCGTTTCGTCGGCCTCGACGCGTGCATCGACGACGACGGCGTCGAGAAGCTTGAGACAGGTCAGGGCTTCGACCACAACATCGCGATGGACCGCCAGGTCGACAAGCTTCTCGGGCAGGCGCGTCACGGCTGTTCCGCGGTGTCGATGGCGTACTCGACGAGGTGGGCGCCCAGTCCCTCGTGGGTGCGGCCGAGGAACATGACCGCGAGTTCGTCCTCGTCGGCGGTGCGCACGTCGAGGGCCGGGTGTTCGGGGAGGGTGACGCCGGCGCGAGCGAAGCTCTTGCGGGCCAGGTCCTCGATGAGGGGTACGGGCAGGCCGTCGGGATGGGCCTGGACGGTGTAGGGGATCCGGCAGCGGATGCGGCGAGGGGCGGTGTCGGGCACGGTGTGGCTCCGTCAGGTGATGGCGAGGATGCCGACGGGTTCGACGACGAGTTCGGGTGGTGCGTCGATGCGCAGCCACACGACGTGGGTTCCGACGGCAGGGGTGACGGTGCCCTCGGGTCCGACGAGGATCTGCGCCCTGGGGCCGTCCCACTCCCCCGAGGTCCAGTCGGCTTCGGCGGGTCGGGTGTCGCGGTCGACGAACGCGAACTCGACGCCCCAGCCGTGGTCGGGTGCGGCGCCGGCGCGGGCGACGGGGACGGCAAGGTGCTTGCGGGTGAGGCGGTTGCGCCGGACTTCTACGAGGGTGATCACGCGGTGCCTCTCATGCGAGGGCGCCGAGGTTCCACGGGTCCGCGAGCGCGCCCAGGCTGATGTCGTGGCTGTGGTCGCCGGCCGCGCGGACGGTGGGGCTGCCGAAGGTCGTGCCGGTCGGGATGCCGGTCGGGTGCAGGGTGACCGGCGCCGGGGCGGCGGTGGGGGTTCCGACCGTTGCGGTGGCCGGGATGCCGGACGGGTGCAGGACGACGGTGCCGGTGAGCGTGGGCGTCCCGGTGGAGGTTCCGCCGGGGATGCCGGTGGGGCCGAGAGTGACGGTTCCCGGGGTGAGCGTGGGTGCGCCGGCGTCGGAATCGGCGGGGGTGCCGGCAGGGGCCAGGGTCGCCGCGGCGGTGAGTCCGGGCGTGCCCGTCGCGGTCGTGGCCGGTGTGCCGGAGGGCGAGATGGTTATGCTCTCGCGAGTGACGGCGGGTTCGCCGACCATCGCGGTGGTGTCGGTCGCGGTGGGGCCGAGAACGGCCCGCGCGGTGACGCCGGGAGCACCGAGGGCGGCGGCGGGGACGATGCCCGTCGGGCCCAGGGTGAGCGTGGCCGCGGTGACCGTCGGCGTTCCGACTGCGGAGGTCTGCGGGATGCCCTGGGGCGCAAGGGTGACCGTGTTCGGCGTGACGGTGGGTGTCCCGGCCGCGGTGGTCGAGGCGATGGCCGTCGGGCCGAGGGTGACGGTTCTCGGGGTGAGCGTGGGAGTGCCCGGGGTCGCGGTCGAGGCGATGCCGGTGGGCCCCAGGGTGGTGCCGTTGGGGTCGACGTCGGTGACGGTCACGTCGCTGTAGTAGTTGTTCGCGTTGAACGTGCTCGCGGGCGCCTGGCGGGTCGGCCCGTACTCGTAGCGGCCCTGGCCCAGCGGTGCGCCGGCGATGGCGGCGTTGGACGGGGCGGTGAGGATGCCGTTGGTGTGTCCGCTCGCTCCGGGTCCGGTGGACCAGTAGGCGGCGACGCCGGCGGCGTAGCGGGAGGGGTGGTGGATCGAGAGGATGTACCGGACGCCGGCCGTGAGTTGGACGGGCGTGGTGATCGTCGCGGTCTGCCAACCGGTGCCGGTCGGCGTGAACGTCACGACGGTTCCCGCGACTTCGACGCCGGTCGCGGCGAGGTAGACGGAGCCGGTGACAGTTCCGGTCTCGGCGACGGTGGCCCGCCAGTAGTGGAGCGCCTTGACCCAGCCGGTTGCGGAGAGCATGAACTCGGTCCCCAGGGAGACCGGGGTCTCCTCGGCCTCGGAGGTGGCCGGGCCCGTGACGGTCGCGTGGTTCCAGATGCTGAGGTCGGCCACGGTTCACCCCCGGCTGGCAATTCCCCGAGGCTCACTCGTGGCAGCGACACCCGGCGCAGTGGTAGTCGCTCGCCCGAATGCCCGCCGGATCCTTGGTCTTGATCCGCCAAAGCTCCAGATTTTCTGGGCGATTATCGTCACGTCGTCCATTCTTGTGATGGACGCGCTCGGCAGGAAGCAGATCGCGGCCAAGCAATTGGGCTAGGACGAGCCGATGTTCCAATACCCAGTGGCCTTGCACCTTGATGATTACGTAGCCGCTGCTGGTGGCCCGTCGGGTGCCCTCCGGGCAAACTCGAACACCCGTCATGTTCTTGCCGATGGCCCCGCACGACCGTGAGCAATATCTCCGCCCGGACGACTGCTTGGCAATGAACGTGCCTTGACACGTCGCACAGGTGAACGAAGTCCGACGCGCACGCAATGCCTCGGATGCGCACTTGGTGGAACAGTACTTGCGACGGCCCGGCTGAATCGCTGCCGCACAGATGAGACATGCCGGCCGTGGCTTCACCGCACCATGGCGATACCAACACGTTGTGGTGCAGTATCGCTGACCACGCCCCGTGGTTCCGGTCCGCTGGAATATCGAGCCGCACCCGGCACACTCGGTCGACCCGTTCCGACATCGCGCCGAGCAATACGTCTGTCTATTGCTATTCGGTTTGAATATCGAACCGCATTCGATGCAGGTTTTCACGGGGTCATTCTATCGAATTCACAAGGCTAGGATCCGACTGGACCCGTTGTCCCATGAAATCGTTACGTCCGCTCCGTTGGGCGTGTATGGGAGTCCCGTGCCCGAATCGATGTAGGCGATGAGGCTGCTTGTGGACGCGGTGCCGGTGTCTTTGTAGACGACGATCGCCTCGACGGTGGTGCCGGTGACGCCGGTGATGGTCACGTCGGCTGCGTCGAACACGCCGTTGGTGATCGTCTTGGAGGCGAGGGCGCCGGAGGTGGCGATGCGCGCGGGGGCGGGCACGTCGGACAGGTTGGCGTGGGCCGCGCTGTAGGTGTAGGCGCCGGTGTCGACCAGAACGGCCTTGACGGTGTCGGAGGTCAGGTTGATGCCGGCGGACAGGAACGCCTGCTTGGCCGAGGGGTAGAGCGAGTTGGCCATGGGGCCCTCCGTATCCGGGAAACCGGGACTTCCGTGCGGCGGAGCCCTACGCTGCGCCGGTGATCAACGACATCGAGTGGGGCGATGCGCCCACGTGGATCGGCGCCATCGGCGCGTCCCTTGCGGCCTGGGCCGCCTTCTGGACGCTGAACAGTCAGCGCCGGCAGATCGCCGCCCAACAGGCGTTCATCGAGGAACAGTCCGATGTCCTGGCGCTGCAACGGGCCGCTTTGATCCAGGACGCCGAGGACCGGCGCACTGCGCAGGCCCGCATGGTCAGGGTGCAGGCGCGCATGCGCGGGTACACCTGGCGCGTGTGCGTCGTCAACAACAGCGATCAGCCGATCAGCGAGGTGAACGCGCGCTTCGGCGAGGGATATCCGACAGCCGAGGCGCTCGTCACCGGCACGGCGAACGAGCGGGAGATCCGGATGGGGGTTCCCGTCGCGTTCCTGGGTCCCGGACGCACGGCGTTCCTGGACTCGCCGTCGCTTTCGGAGGCGACGCTCGAAGCATCGCCGCCCACCGTGACGTTCGTCGGCGTAGACGGCACCACGTGGGAGACCGACCAGCACAACCACGTGCGGCCGGCGTCTGCGCCGTAGGTGAACTCGCGGGCGGGGGCCTGCTCGACGACACCAGGCTGCGCCACAACCAGCGGTGTCGGAGCGGCCTCCGCCGCCCGCGAGAGGGGTCGACGCCCCGGGAGTTCGGGCGGGGCGTCGAGTTCGGGGATGCCGCGGTGCGGCGTTGGTGAACGGTCAGGCCGCCGCGGCGTGTTGGGGTTTCGGCGGGGCCTTCATCGGCCCGTTACTCGAATCCCAGGGTGTCAACTCGCGGATGTCGTAGCGGACCTTGTGGGGGCCGATCACGTGCTTCGTCAAGCGGCCTTCCAGGCCCCAGCGGCGAATGGTGCCCACCGGTCGACCGGTCCAGTCGGAGGCGACCTGGTCGTCGACCAGGTACATCTCGGGAGGCATCGAACCACCCCCGGACATGCGAAAAGGCCGCCCTTGCGGACGGCCCTGTGAGTGCAAGATCACCAGTAGAGCAGAGAGTATGTTCACTCGGCGTCGGGCGCAAGTCGCCCGTCAGGAATCCGCGTGCCCGCGCTCGAACCACGGCCATTCGCCGGTCTCGGCGAAGCGGTCGAGGACGGCGTTCTGTTCATCGATCAAAGGCGCGTCGGAAACGACGTAGAGCTGTCTGTCACCGGCAGGACCGAGCGCGCGCCCGAAATAGCGGCCGGACAACACCAGGGGGGCATATCCCGGTACCTGCTCGCGAATGCGTGTGTGCAGGTCATCGACCGCCGTGAGGTCCATGGCGTCCAGGCCGCCCATCTCGGCGGTGTGCGCGATCGTGTAGTTCTCGCCGCCAGGGGCGAGGATCCCGGTGTATCTGCCTGACAACTCCGCCATGGTGGCTCCTTCGCCGATCGGCTGCGCGCTCGCGGCACGGGCCTGCCATGGTGCCGGCGGGGTGGGCGGAATCCAAGATCCACCCACCCCCCGATCACGCCGCCGCGCGCTGCTCCCAGGGCCAGGTCGCGCTTCGCCCGGACTCCAGCAACGGGATCATCCGGAACGCCGCGTCGGTCAGGCCGCCGAAGGTGTGCCTGTTCGCCGCCCCCGAGGGGGCGTGCCCGGCCCGGTAGCCGGCGAGGTTCCAGGTGTAGACGGGCACGTGGGCCGGGACGGTCGAGTCGACCGTGAGCCCGGGGGTCCGGGTCCACATGTTGCCGGTCTGTTCGTCGGTGACGATGACGACGCGGTCATGGCCCTTGAAGTGGTCACGGACGGCGGCCGGGGTGTCGGTGCCGTCCTCCATGCGGAAGCGACCCATGACGGTCAGGACGGCGTCGCCCCGGTGGAACGGCACGGCGTAGTTCTCGATCCCGTAGCCCACCAGGTCGGCGTCGGCCGCGCGCAGCGCCAGCGCCGAACCGAACAGCTTCGCCTGGTCGGCGGGGGTGATGTCGCTCGTGTTCGGGGTCGAGAAGTGGTAGCCGGGGAACATCGACGGCGACTGGTCGACCAGGACGAGGGTGCGGCCGGGCAGGGCCGGCACGTTCGCCAGCGAGGCCCGCAGCGCCTTCTCCAGGGCGTGGCCCCAGCGCAGCGACTGTACGGCGGTGTGCGCCGCGTAGAACCGGAACGGGAACTGGCGGGACCGGGCGACCTGTTCCGGGTCCGCCAGCCGGGCCGCTACGGCCTCGGCGACGTCGTCCGGGACTCCGGCCCGGTCCATGTTCCGCAGGTTCCGCAGCAGGGCCATGTAGCCCATTGACGGCCACAGGCCCGACCACAGGGCGGCCTTGTCGACCCGGTCGCCCGCGAGGGACAGCGTGTCCTCCCACGTCATGCCTGCCGCCGCGAGGGCGTCCGCGTCCAGGAGCGCCGCAGGGTTCAGGCGCGCCGCGTGTCGCAGGTGGACGTTGCGTGCGAGGACGTCGAGGTGGCCGGGGATCTCGGCGTCAGCGCGGTGGCGGCGGTCGATGGCGTGTCGGAACAGGTCGCCCTGCCACGGTGCGCTCGGCGAGGCGTGGACGAGTTCGAGGACGTCGCCGAAGCGATAGCCCTTGGACTCGGTGTCGTACTTGAGGAGCGAACGCTCGCCGTACAGGCGCCGAACCGCGTCCGCGACGCCCCGCTTGATCGGCTTGGGGATGTTGCGGCCGTAGCGCGCGGTCCAGTAGGCCAGCAGTTCGCCGGGCTCGTCGGCGCGCAGCAGTACGGCGTCGATCGCCTGGCGCGAGTGGCCGTGTGCGCCGGCGTCGAGGCGGGCCCGGGTCATCTCGGCGGCGCCGACGATCGCCGCGGTACGCATGTTGGCGTCGGTGCGCAGCCACCTGAGCAGGCCCAGGAGCCAGGTGGGGTCCTCGACCGCGACGGTGTGGATCAGCCGGGTGTAGCGGTCGTCGCGGGTGCCGCCGGTCTCGTAGAACGTGTCGGTGCCGACGAAGTTGGCGACGGCGAGCAGGAACAGTTCGCTGCGCGCGTCGCGGAGGTGGCCGACGGCGCCCTGGTGGTTCGTCGTGGTGCGCCCGGTCGTGGTCACGGGTGAGAGCACGGCAGGTCGTGCGGTGCGGGTGTTGAAGCGAGACATGTGGCGTTCCCCGGAGGGTGGGGGGAGGTCGTGCGTCGCGTGGGTGCCCGAGATCAAGGCGGCTGGGCGTTCAAGGTGCTCTGCCGTTGAGCTACCGGCGACCCGAGAGTCACCGACCGGGATTCGAACCCGGAACCACCCCGTTATCAGCGGAAGAATTCCCGGCCTGCGCACCGGGCACCCGCGACGTCGTCCTCCCGAGATCGAAGACGGCAACGGTGTTGGGTTGCTGCTCTACCAACTGAGCTACCGACTGCCCTGGGGCGGCCGAGCGGGACTCGAACCCGCGACTTGCAAATGAAGTATCCGTTGCCTGCGCACCGGGAGGTGCGTGTGAAGTTGTCGAGGTCCAGAGATCGGAGACGGCCTGCGGCGGTTTCACCGAAAGAAGTAGCCGGCGGCCTGCGCACCTGGACGTTCACCACCCTAACCGCTGTCCGGAGGGGCGGACACGCAATTTCCGTGCCCGAGCGGTGCGTTGGGGGCGGCCCGTCCGACGCAGCGGCGGCGGTTCGCGCGCGTGCGCGGGGCGGGGGCTGGGGCCCGGGGCAGGGGCAGGGGAAGGGGCAGGGGAATCGCGCGTTACCCCTGACCCCCTGGGCAGCCCCCTCCGCAGCCCCCTGCCCAGGGGGCTGCGGAGGGGGCTCGCCTCGTTCGAGCCGAATGGGGCGGACGGCATGTGACCTGGGCGGACGTCCTGTGGAAGGAATCGGGTGCCCGGTGGGCCGCCGCAGATGTGAGGGGGTTCGGGAGGGGGCTGCGGAGGGGCCTCGGCAGGGGGTTCCCGAGGGGGCTGCGCAGCGGGTTGCGCAGGGCGGTCCCGATCGGCCTCCGGTGGCCTACGGCGTGACGACTCTGCGGCCGAGTACCTGGACGACGGCGTCGGCGCAGTGGTCGGTAAACGCCGCATGCGGGACGTGTGTGCCGAGTTGGACGGAACGTAGGGGGATCAGCGGCGGCCGGGGCCGGCGACGACGGCCGCGGCGAGGGTGCACCAACCGAGGTGCCAAGACTGGTCGAGGGCACCGGCGCCGGTGCCGAGGCAGCCGGCGCTCTGCCCGAGCCGATGGAACTCCCCTTTGCCCAATCGGTTTGCGAGGGCGGCGAGTGGCGTTCGCCTGTCCGCGTAATAGTGCGTGGCGGCCGACACGGCGAGCCCGGCCGCCGCCCGGCGACAGGTCAGGCCGAGGCGGAGGTAGCGGTCGGCGGCGGCGAGTGCGGCGGCCTGGCCGAGGGTGTAGGTGGCCACGTGCGCGGCGCAGGCCGTGGCTCCCTCGCGGCCGGGCTTGCCCTTGGCCATGGCCTGGCCGTGGGTCTGGATCCAGTAGTCGCCGACCTGGTGAGCGCCCAAAAGGACGGCGGCGACGGCGCCGAAGCGGATGGCGGCAGTGGTGGTCACGGGTCTCCTCGGAGCGTGAGCGGACCGGCGAGCACCATGATCGGCGCAGCCATGCCGAGCAGGCGAGGGAACCGCATTTATGCGGTTCCCTCGCATCTTCGTCGTCGGCAGGTGTATGACCACGGCCCGGCACGGGGTCACCCGTTCGGGCGTGCGGTCCGGCTCCTGTGTGGCCGGCGGGCGCCCGTGGACCTGTGCTGGAGGGATGGGAGAGCATCCGATCGTGCGACTGACCGAACGAGTCATGCGGGCCACCGGCCTGGGTCAGGCGGAAGCCGAGGCCCTGGTTCGACAGGCGTGGGACGCAGGCGTGGCGGAGGGCACCCGCCGGATGATGGCCGACCTCGCCGCGGCGCAGCGGGAGGCGGCGGATCTGCGGGCGCAGTTGGGCGAGTAGTCGGTTCTGCGGACGGCGTCGTCGAAGAACAGTCTGCTCAACCGGACGAGTTCGGGGCGTCGCGGCCCTCCGCGTACATGCTGCCGGTGTTGAACCCCTGGGCCCACGAGATCGCCAGCAGACTGCGCAGGAGTCGAGCCGGATTCCCGCTCTTGGCCAGTCCACTCAGCATCTGGTCGACGTCCAGGCTGTCCGATACGGCGCCGGCCACCACCTTGATCGTCTCGGCGTTGACCGGGCCGCCCGAATACATCACTCCCTCCGCGCTGAGCTTGTGGTACTGGAGGGCGATCTTGGCGATGGCTGCGGCCTCGTGCTTCTCGAAGGTCATCCTGGTCCTCATTCGTCTTCGGGTTGGGCAATCGAATGGGCAAGCCGTGCAATCGCGGCGAGGCGATCTCACGTCGGAGTAATGCGCCCGCGTTGCCCGGGGCGCCGGGGTGGGCGGGGTGTGGGTCGCGCTTAGCGGCGGCGCTTGGCGTGGATCCTCTCCAACCTCGCGCCGTACCAGCGGTCCACGCCGTTCTCGTCGTCGTCGGCCGGCTCGTACAGGGCCTTGTTGCGGGACTTGTGCGACCGCAGTGCGCCGTAGGTGGTGCCGAGGGCGTCGGCGGCCTCCTGGAGCGTGTACAGCGTGCCGGGGTCCAGGCCGGTGGTCGCCGGCCGGCCGAGGTGCTCGCGCACGACGCGCTCGACCGCTTCGGCGTCGTACACGAACCACTTGCCGCGCTTGCCCACGGGCTCGGGCCACTCGGAGTGCTGGGTCCAGTCGGTCTGCACGGTACTCAGCGATCGGCCGTACTTCGTGGCGATCTCTGTCGTGGTGAGGCGGGCGTTGTCTACCATGGTGGCGTTGCATCCTTCCGGTCGTCCCAGACGACCCCGTGGGTTGTGGCCATCCCGAGCCGGTGGGGGTTTGCGACGGACCTCGGTCCGTGGGCTTCGGCCCACCCCCGCCGGCTCTTCGCGTTCGCGGGCCCCCGCCGCCCCGGCTCGCGGCCGGGGCGGCGGGGTTCGGATCAGTTGTCGTCGTCCTCCTCGATGTCGATGCCGAGCGACTCGCCCAGGGACAGGGCTGTCACTCCGGAGTAGTGGATGTTGGTCGTGACGGCGGTGATCCGCCACAGCTCGTCCCGGCTGCGTAGGAAGCCGGCGAGCTGCTCGTGAGCGACCAGCCAGTGGGCGATCCCGGTCTGCGCGAGCGCCTTCCCGCCGTCCTCCAGGGGCTGGTCGGCGACCAGTTCCCAGGCCCGCCCGAGGGCGGTGTGCCACGCGTCCACGAAGTGCGGTTCCGCGCGGGGCAGCATGATCGGGATCGGCAGTGCGGCCATGACCGCGATCCACAGGACGTAGACGCGGCGCAGGCGTACCGCCGCGTCGGCCTCCAGTTCACCGAATCCGCTGTCGTCCACGGTGTTCCCCTTTCGAGTTGTCAACCATCCCTGCCGGTGGGGCTTGCGACCCCCTTCCGACATCCCAAGTATGACACGCTCATTTAGAGAAGCGCAACACTCGATTCAGGGTGGATCGCAGCATGGGGAAGCCGCCCCGGCCGGCTGCCGGGGCGGCTTGTGGACTACTCGTCCGCGAGTTCGCTCAGCTCCTCAACGGCCAACCGGGCCCCCGCCATTGCGTATCGAAGGTTCAACAGCGCGCCGGTGAGGCGCCACTCCTCCCCCTCGTCGTCGTTGGCGTGCAGCGCCAGCATGTCCACCGCGACCAGCCAGTGGGTGAGGGCCGACTGCAAGGCGGCCTGCGCGATCTCCGAGGCCCCGATCTGCTCCGGGAGGAGCACCCAGGCCCGGCGCACGGAGAACATCACGTCCTCCAGCGGCGGCTGCGGGTCCCCGTCGACGTCCGGCAGGGTGATCGGGATCGGGAGCAGCGAAGCCGCCAGCTCGATCACCCGGTACACCCCCAGTACCCGCGCCAGGAGGCGCAGGTACTCCCGCGAGTTGTCGTTCTCGTCCATCGGACTTCCCCTTTCGAGTTGTCAACCATCCGGCGCCGGTGGGGGCTTGCGACCCCCTCCGACACCTCAAGTATGACACACTTATTTAGGGAAGTGCAACACATCGGGATGGATGAATCCTGGGAGGGTTCGCCGCCCCGGCCGGCTGCCGGGGCGGCGAGTGGACTACTCGTCAGCCAGGTCCATCAGGGCCTCCGCCGCGAAGTCGGCGGCCCTTTCGGCGGATCCGAGGTTGAGCAGCGTTCCCGCGACCGTCCACCTGTCACCGGTGTGGGTGAACCTGGCGATCAGGTCCATGGCCACCAGCCAGTGGGTGATCGCGGTCTGCAACGCCGCCCTGACGATCTCCGGGGTCAACACCTGCTCCGGAACGATCATCCACGCCCTTTCGGTCGCGGCGACCATGTCCTCGATGCGCGGCGCCTCACCCTCGACGAGGCTGGGCGCCACGATCGGCAGGGGCAGCATCCCCAGAACGGTGACGATGATCTCGTACACCCGCAGGAGTTCGAGGCCCAGGTTCTGGGCCTCCTCCCCCATGTAGTCGTCGTTGTCCACGACTTCCCCTTTCGAGTTGTCAACCATCCCTGTCGGTGGGGGCTTGCGACCCCCTCCGACACCTCAAGTATGACACACTTATTTAGAGAAGTGCAACAGTCTTTCGTGAGTGATCCGGCTCGGCCGTCACTCGTCCACTCACGGGCGCTCCAAGCCCACCAGGTCCCCCGCCCCGTCGATCAACGCCACCAGCCTCGTACCCGGCAGCGTCCGCACGTTCAGCCCCAAGTGCTCCACCAGCGGCAGCACCCTCGCGAGCGGCTCCGTCATGGGGTCCTTGTGGTCACGATCGGGCGTCGTGAACTCCACCCGATCCCCCACCACCAGCAACACCGTCACGGGCATGCGCACGGTCTCGAACACGATTCCTCCATCTCGTCGACCCGGCGCGGCCACGACGGCCGCGCCGGCCCCTCATCCGACACCGGGCGTCAACGCCCGGCGCCGGCCAACTCCAACTGCTCCCGCTTGCGCGGAAGCTTCGGAAAGTCCCGGCCGACCAGCGTCCGCTTCTTCTGCGCCTGCTGCCGACTCGCCCCCAGACCCACCGCGCGCAACGCGACCTGGATCTCGCTCTCCTCCGGCCACCGCCCGCCGGCCGACCACAGGTCGTACACCACCCGCTCCGGCGTGCCCACCGGATACGGGCCGGCATCCGCGGCAGGACGGGTCGCGGCCTCCGCGGCCACCTCGGCGGCGGCCTCCGCGGTCCGCGCGTGCGACAGGGCCGCGGCCACCAGCCGCTCCACCTCCCGCGCCGCGGCGGCACGTTCCTCGACCTCCAGCCGTTTCGCCGCGCCGACGTCGACCAGGTGCCCGGAGACCCGGTCGACCGCACCGGCGGCAGCGTCCGCCGCCCGCCGCGCCACGACCGTGGCATCACGAGCGGCGACCTCGGCCGCCTCGGCCACCGCCGCCACGGCCCCGTCCGCGAGGTGTTCCGCCCGCGCCACGTGTCCGCCCACCTCCCGCGCGCACCGCGCCACCTCGGCGGCCTCGACCGCCACACCCTCACGGGCCTGCGCCACGACCGTGGCGTCACGCGCCACGTGCTTCGCAGCCGTCCCCACACGATCGAGCACGTCGGCCGCCTCCGCGTGCGCCGACGCCACCACCTGGGCCGCGCGCTCCGCCGCCCCCAACGCGGTATCGGCCGCGCGCTCCGCCCGCTCCACGACCGCGCCCACTTCGAGGGCTGCCACGCCGGCCGCCTCCTTCGCCACGGCCTTCACATCGACGCCGACCGCCTCCCGGGCCCGCTCGACCAGGGCGAGGCTCTCCCGGGCCCGGTCCGCCGCCCCCACCGCCAACGCCACCGCACGCTCGACCGAGGCGAGCTGCGCGCCGGTGGGCACGGCATCGGGCTCCGGCAACAACCGCACCAGAAGCTCGGTCGCCACCAGTTGGGCGAGCGGCGGGGTCACCGCGATCGCCACACCCAGGCCCGTACCGTCGCTGTGCGCCACGTTGAACGCCAGGCTCACGCCGGCGGACCCCGCGACCACGCACCAATACGGCCCGACCGCGCGACCGGACCGCTTCGCCATCACCACACCCACCGTGCCGGTCATCGCGCCACCGTCCACCATCACCGCGAACATCCACGCGATATCGGCCCCCACACCGTGCTCCGTCGCGATCGCAGTCAACGCCGCGAACGACAACCGGAACGCCAGGAACCCCAGGAAGGCATCGGCGGCACACGCCGCGGCAACGGGAAGCCACTGCCCGTGGCGCCACCGCCCTGCACGCGTGGCGCCCGCGCCATCGGTGTGGCTAGGGTCTTGTTCTTGGGACATCGGAGTGCACACTCCCGTGTCTTTGGGGCCCCGGCCGGCGACCTCGAATTCGACCGACCCGGGGCCCTGCTCATGTCTGTGATCCCCCCGGGCACCCACGCCACGGACCGTGGCACGGCCCCGAACGGGGCGGGCAACAGGACGACTCTCGAACGACGCGACCTACGCGTCGGGCCACGCCGGCGCGATCCGGACGACCCGACCGCCACGGACGACCAACCGCCACACACCCATGTAGTTCAGACCCTCCAGGTAGCCGCCGAAGGTGCGGCCGGGAACGGCGCACGCCTCGACCATCAGCGCCAGACCCTCGGTCACGTAGTAGCCGTGCTCGGCGCCGGCGGACTCGAAGCCCACCCCCACACCCTCGTCGACCACCACCCGCACCTCGTCCGCACCCACACCGTCCACCCGACGAACCCGCGCGGTCTCACGCGCACTCAACGGCGGGTCGATCGTGATCCGACCGGTGTAGTCGTCCGTGTGCCCCATCTCGTCCTCCCCTCCTCGCCAAGCAACGTCCATGGCACCGACACTCGGCCCGCTCACACCCGGCCCCCCGCCGCAGGCAGGAACGCACAGTCCGCCCACGCCGCCTCGATCCGCGCCACGTGCGTCAACGGATAGGCGTACACCGACCGCCACGCCCCGTTGTGCCACTCCCTCACGCACTCCGGCTCCGCACCCGTCCGCGCCCGGTAGGCGTCCGCCGCAAGCCGGCCCACCGTCGGCGACCACCGCGCCCGCCACTCCCCCGACGCGCCAGCCGCACGCAGGTACGCGTCCACCGTCACCATGCCCGGCGGACAACCCGGCTCCCCCAACAACCCGTCCGCCAGAGCCCCCAACACCAGGCCCAGCGTCCTCAGAATCCGCCCCATCACCCTCTCCTCCATCTCCCGAACGGTTGTACGCCCCGGTTCACTTCGGCGCAGGAATCGGCGCCACGGCCGCGCCCTCCACGAACACCCCGTCACGAAGCCGATCGGCCGTGACGATCTCCCCGCCGTCCGCCGGCACGATCGACACGGCGCTCTTCTCGACCGGACCCACCACCACGCCGCGCCGAAGCGCACCCGTGCCGGCGTCGGTCCACTCCACCCACGACGCCGGCGCGAACGCCGTGGCCGACGGACGCGGGACCGTCGGCCGGCCCCCGCTCGCCGTGTGGCCGTGCGTAAGGCGCCACTTCTTCGCGCGGAGGGCCTCGATCGCCGGCGGGTAGCCGTCGTTCGCCTCCAACTCGTCGGCGTAGGCGGCCTGTTCGGCGTGGATCGCGGCCAGGTACTTCTTCGTGTGCACGGCCTGGATCTTCGGGCCGTTCCCCCGGGTCTCGATGACCACGAAGGAACGCCCCACTACATACCGGAACGTCGTCCGGATGATGCACTCACTCGACACGGAACCCACCCACCTCGCACGCATCCACCAGGAACAACACCCACTCGTCCCAACGCCCGTACACACCGCGCGCGGACGCCCGGTCCATGGGCGACGCCATCGAGTAGGCCAGCAGCGCCGCCGAGATCTCGCGCGGCGTCACCAACCAGCCGCCGTTCGCCGACAGCTTGTGCGCGGGGATGCCCACGGGCAGGGGCGCCTCGCCCCACTCGTCCACGCCGTCCGGGGACGGCACGACCATGCCCAGGTCCGACATGGCGCCGCGCACGGCGGCCATGTTCTCGCCCGCCATGCTGAACCAGCCCTCGTCCGAACGCCCGGCCGGCTCCACCATCAACAGGTCGTAGGACATGTGCTTCCCCTTCGAGAATGCGGATCGGACGAGGACTCGGAAGCCCGGGGCGGTCGTACCGCCCCGGGCGGGGTCGGTCAGCCGAGGTGCGCCGGCCGAATGGACTCCCTGCGCACGCAGCGCAACTGCGCCGACTCGCCCCACGGGTCCACCAGCTCGTACCGCGTGTCGCTACCACCCCGCGCGAAGTGCCGGAGGCAGGAACGGCAGTAGCACGGGACGGCCTCGTAGAAGCCGTGGAACTCCGGCTTCGAACCCGCATACACGACCAAGTCGTAAGGCTCGATCAGGTCGGCGGAGCGGAACAGGGTGTCGGACATGGCGGGCCCCTTCGGTCGGCATCACCGGGTGCTTCGGATCCCAGTCTATGACAAGTAGCTTGTTCAAGCTAGATTGTTCACACGACTTGTCAGGAGAACCCGTGAAGCGTAGCGTCGGCACAACAGAGGGCGGCATGGACAACGAGATTGAACAAGTTGCCCATGCGAAGATCACCTGCATGAAACGCGACTACAGCCCCTCACCCGAGTTGCAGGCCGCACTGCGCAACTTCGAGAAGGCCCAGAAGGTGTTCGACCAGGCGCGTGAACACCTGCGGGCCGCCTGCGCCGAGGACCTGAGACTGCCGGACGTCACAACCCGCGACGTGGAGCAGTTCGTGCCGTGGTCCTACGAGACCCTGCGCGGCATCGCCAACGAGTACGGCGTCCCACTCAAGCGCGCCGCAACCGTCAAATCGATCAAAGCAGACCCAGCCGGGGACCCACCCTCCGGCTGACCGGAAGGATGTCCATGGTCGTCCACCAGGGCCGCACAGCGGTCTACCGCCTCTCCGACGGGAAGAGCAGGCTCCTGTACGTCGGCATCACGAACAACCTCACGGCACGTTGGGCTCAGCACGCCAGCGACCAGCCCTGGTGGTCCACAGTGGCGATGCGCGAGGTCGAGTGGCTCCCCACCCGCGAGGCGGCACGGGATGCCGAAGTCGCAGCCATCAGTAGCGAGTCGCCGCTGTGGAACGCCACCTGCGGGCACTCCCCTCAGGCACCGGTCGTACTCCCGGCTCGGGCGGCCCGACAGTGGGTACCTCCGACACGCCTGATCGAGCAGGTCGCCGCATTCCGAGCCGTCGAACGCGACTTCACCGAGATTCGGGCCGATCTCGAAGCCGTGATCATCGACGAGATCAGGGCGGGAGTGTCCGCTGACCGCGTGGCGCCGCACACGCCCTGGTCCAGCCAAACCCTCCGCAACCTGGCCGGAGACAAGAAGGTTCCGCGTCAGCGAAAGCCAACGGTCAAGTCGCTCCGCGCACCCCGGACGGAGGCCACGTCATGACCCGCACCCACACCCCCGGCAATCCCGCCCTGGTCGCCGCGCGGCTGGCCATGGGCTGGTACTCGCAGGCCGAGTTCGCCGCGGCGTTCGAGGAGGCTGCGAGCGTCCTCGGTCACCCCGTCGGTCTCTCGGTGCGGAACATCCGCCGGTGGGAGTCGGCGAACCCGCCTCGGCCCACCGCGGTCTACCAGCACGTCCTGGAGGCGATGTTCGGGCGCAGGCTCGCCGAACTCGGCTTCCGGCCGTTGGACTTCGAGACGGAGGCCGAGGAGGGCGACCGCGGTGAGGGTATGCGGGACCTCCTGAACGGCGTGCCGGACCGGTTGCGCCGGCTCATGCGCCTGGAGGAGAGCGCGTTGAGCGTGTTCGGCTACGAGACGCTCCGGTTCCCGGGCGTGCTCCAGTCGCCGCGGTGCGCGCTGGCAACGATCCACATGCACGAGCCGGGCCTGTCGCCGGCGGTGGCTGCGGAGCGGTTGCGGATTCGTCTGGCACGCGCGGCGGACTTCGCGGAGCGGGGCGTGCCGGCCTGGTTCGTGGTGTCGGAGGCGGCGCTCTACCATCCGATCGGTGGTCTGCCGGTGTTGGCGGAGCAGCTCGGGCACGTACTGTCGATGGCGTCGCGGTGGCCGCTGCTCCGGTTTCAGGTGTTGCCGTTGACGTCGCCGTTCACGGTGTCGTCTCCGATGATGATGATGGAGACTGAGCCGGGGTACTTCGCGGCGTGGCTGGAGCAGTTGACGGGGTCTCAGTTGGTCGACGGGCCCGACGACATCGGCGTGTTCCGGGCGTCGTTCGATCGGCTGGTGGAGGCTGCGCTGTCGCCGGAGGCGTCCCTGGAGTTGGTCGATTTGCGGAGGCGGGACGTATGTACGGCACTGGAGATGAGCGCGTACCGGGGTGGCGGAAGTCCAGCCACAGCGGGAACGACGCCTGTGTAGAGGTAGCGCGCCTGGGTGCCGAGGTGGGTGTGCGGGACAGCAAGGACATGCGGTCGCCGGTGATTGCTGTACCGGCGGTTGCATGGGCGATGCTTGCCAGCCGCCTGGGCTGAGTGTTTCGAAGGGGCCTCCGCGGCCGAGTTGCGGAGGCCCTTCCGCATGTGCCCCTCAAGGAATTCACCCACACTCGCGCTCTGCTCGTGGGATCGTCCGATCATGTCGGGCAAGAAGCAGCACTACCTGCCGGCCGCACTCATCGGCGGGTTCGGCCGCCTGGGCCCGGACCGCAGGGCGCGCAACGCGGTCGTCGTGTATCGAACGCAGGACGGGTCCGAGGTCTTGGAGTCCTCTGCCTCCGGCATCGGCTACAGCAAACGTATGTATCGACTCAAGCAGCCTGCGCCCGGGATGGATCCCGATCGGGTCGAGCACGTGTGGCGCATTGTCGAGCCGTACCTTCCGAAGGCGATCGAACGAGCGGCCTCGGGCTGCGAAACGGAACAGGATCGACGTGTCCTCGTCGAGCACGCCGCCGCCCTGGGTGTGCGTCACCCCGGGTTCGAGGCGTCGAACAACGCAGTCCGCACCGCACGGGGCCTGCCGCCGCTCCATGGCGACCTGGTCCACGCGGCCCGCATCCATCAGTTGTTGCATAACCAGCGAGCCCTGCGCATGCACCGGTGGCGATTCCTGCACAGTCCGCCCCAGGCGCGCCGGTTCATCCTGAACGATCGTGGATACGGGCAGGTGTTCGTTGTCGACGACGCGGGACGTCAGCACGGCGGTACTTTTCTGCCGCTGCATCCGCGCCTTGCGCTTCTGGGTTGGATCGCCCCGAGTGCCGGCGGGTTCGATCATCGGTACCTGCGGCCGAACTGGGTCCGATCGCTCAATGCCGTCACCTGGGCCCACTCGCGGAGGTTCGTCGTGGCCCACCCCGACGATGCCGCGATGCTGCGCGGGCAGCGCTCGCCCGCCCGAGCCCAACCATTCACTGCGAGTGCGTTCCTCGGATCCGAGCAGTCACTGTTCGACGACACCTGACGAGCGACCGCCCCGATCGGACCTTCCCAGGTGCGTCAAAGGGATGTCCCGACCCAAGCCGAGGACGCCACTCACCTCCTGACGTCCGTCACATCTCATCGACGACCGCGAGCAGTTCGGTGACGTCGATGTCCGACTCCCGACCCCAGGCAATGATCCGGGCCCGCGCTGGCGCCATCCGGACGGCGTTCCTCGCGCGCCGCTCCTCGCGCGTGAGGAACGCCGTCTCGTCGGATCGCCAGCCACAGCGCCCAGCCGGCGAGGTAGGCGTCGTGGTCGGGGTACGCGTACCGGTCCGGCCCTGTGCTGCGCTCGGCGAGCTGATCGAGGGAGTAGGGGTGGTCCTGGTCGGCGTGCTCCTCGTCGTAGCCCCAGGGCACGCGGCAGCCGAATCCATGGCGTCGACAGGCGATTTGGAGCCGTCCGAGGGCGTCGAAGGCCACGTCCGTCACGATTGCTCTGGCGGGTTTACGGGTGTCTCGATGGTCGCCCGGCGCGCGACCGGGCAGCGCGCGGCGTGGATCAGCGCGTTCGCGTAGACGATGATCCAGAGGCGGTTCCTGAGGTCCCCGCCGTCGATATCGCACCGGCGCCCGGGGATCGTCCACTCCCACGGAGCACTCGCCCAATCACCGTTCTCGGGCTCATCCTTGAAGATCCAGGGTCGGGGCCGCCCTGCGGCGCGAGCGGGCCGCCCGGTCACGCGTCGCTCTTCGGTTCGATACCGTGGCTGACGACCTTCCGAGCCACCCGGGGTAGCCAGAACAGCACGGACACGGTCACGGTGATGGGCCAGAAGAACCCGAACGCGAGCGCGTCGTCCAGGGCGTAGGGGTAGATCCCGGAGGCGAGTTCTCGTCTGTATCGGAAGCGTGCCACACAGATCGCCACGAGGATGTACGTGGTGATCGAGCCGACCACGACGGCGGCCGTCACGAGGACAGTCATACGCTCGGCGAGGCGTCGGGGGCTGAGTGGCTCGGCCCGGAGTTTCGTTCGATGGCCACCGCCACTGCGGTCGCGGTGATCCGGGCGAGGTTGTCGATCCTGTTGAGGGCGCCGTCGTTCACGGACCGCAGCGTGGTCGCCGGGTCGCCCGTCGGCGAGATGCGGGCCCAGGCCGCGAGGACGGCCTCGATCAGGTCGACGCGGACTCCGGGGCCGTGTGACGGGTAGGCGTAGCCGTCCTGCATGTCGTTGCCGTGGTCGAGGGGCGGGTTGGTGCTGCTCATGTGATTCGAGTCTCCGAGTCGTCGTGGTCGGTGTGTTCGGTCGGGGTCATCGACGGCCCCTCACCTCGGTGGGCTTGTCCAGTACTGCCGATACGGCCTCGACGAGTTGCGACCGGATCGCTCCCCGTACCCGCTCTTCGGCAATGTGGAGGGCTGGGTCGGCCTGCACCGGCGTCACGGACGCAACGCCTTTGATCATGCGCAGTGCCACCAGGACGCCGTCCTCGGCGTCGTCCTCGCGGATGTCGCGGTCAAGGGTGATCAGGTAGCCGGCGTGGCGCTCAGTCACCGTGTGCCTTCCTGCTCATCGAGACGGAGGGCCTTGCGGATCCGCTGCTCCCAGTCGGGGGCGACGATGTCCAAGACGGAGAGTCCGTGGCCGAACCTCCAGGCACGCGGGTTCTCGGGAAGCACCTCAAGGTGACCCTTCTGGGCCCTGAGGCCCCTCATGGCGGCGGCCCACTGCTCCTCGTCCGGCAGGTCGTACCAGGCTTCCCCTGCGTCGTCGTCCTCGGCCCGCTCGGGAGGCGGCTCCCAGCCGGCGATGTACAAGTTCGGAAACGAGTCGCTGACGGAGAACGACATCACGACGGGTTCGTCGTTCCGCGCCAGGAGCAGGCCGGCGACGTCTTCCCATCCCGCCCCCGGCCGGTAGAGATCCGCTTCGAGGCCGCCTTGCACGATTTCCGCCAGCCATGCGCGATTGGGCCCGTCGACCCAGGCGTGGAGTTCGCACTGCCCGTGGATGCGCGCGGCCAGGCGCACCTGCTCGTTGCCCAGCGCGATTGCGGTGTTGAGGGCGAGCGAGAAGGTGCTGATCGGGTGGCCCTCGTACTCGACCGCGTCGTCCCCGACAGCGAATGCCGTTGCGTAGGACGACTCCCAGCTCCGTGTGGCAACGTTGTGCAGATAGTGCCCTGTGGGCAGGAGGGTGGTGAGGTGCTCGCGGTTGAAGCGCGTGTTCAGGGCGCCGAGGGCGATGTGCTCGACGAGGCCGGCGCACCATGCCCTCTCGGTTCCGTACAACTCGGCTTCGCCCGAGGGGCTGTGGAAGTAGACGCGGCTCACTGTCCACCCCCGTCGACCGTCAGGTCGGATGCGTCGTCGGGAACCGTGCCGGGGTTCACGAACCCGCCGACATATGCCTCGCCCGATACGACTCCGACTCCGGACACGCCCATGAACGTCGGGGCCCAGCCCTCGCCGACGAACCGTCTGGCGACGTCGCGGGAGAGCCTCTTCCAGCCGCGTTCGGGCAGCGTCATCCACTCGGCCAACTCGTCGGCCGACACGAACACGGGTGATATGGGCGACCCTTCGGATACGGTCTCCCACAACTGCCAGCCATCGCCCTGGGGCGGCTCGGTCCACTCCCACGCTTCGGCCTCGGCGCGCTGCCCGGGGTACTTCTCCATCGTGGCGTGGCCTTCGCACGTGCGGCAGGTGTCGTCGAAGCCGTCGCGTTCACAGCGGGCGCCGATCACGATGTGGGCGTTGATGCCGTCGTGTCCGAAACCGATCAGGGACCATTCGTTGACCTGTTCGGCGGTCGGCCTCACCGGGGGTTCGATCCTCCTTTGCCGACGCGCCTCGGGATCCCACGTGTGCGTCAGATCCATCAGTCGACCGCCCTCGATCAACAGGTCGACGTCGGTCTGTGACAGGTGGTGGCTCCACATGCCGTTCCACAGGTCCGCGAGCCGTTGCGCCTCACGGACCACGGCGAACTCGCCGGTGCCGTAGTAGGAGGGCGATTGGGCGATGTTGCGTTCGGCGAATGCCCGCACCGCCGGGGTGTCGGGGCGCAGCGGAGTCGAGCCGGTGCTCGTCGGATCGAACGGCACGTGGCCGTACCACAGGCCGTAGAGGTATTCGGCGTGCGGTGATCGGCCGCTCTTGCAGTCCGGGCAGGAGTCCTCCACGAGCCTTTCGGGGGTGATGTAGCCGCCCCACACCTTCTCCAGCGGCCAGTCGAAGTCGAGCGGAACGCGGCGTACTTCGCGACTCATGAGGCGATCCTGTTCGGGGTGGGTGGTGTGCCGCCGTGCATGCGTGTGCCGAGGCCGATCCATTCGGATCGCGGCCATTCGGATCGGCATCGGCGGCATCGGATGAAGTCCATCCAGGGGTCGGCGTACAGGCGCGTGCCGCACTCCTGGTCGTCGTCGGGCCCGGGGCAGTCGCCGATGTACTTGGCGTCGCTGCGCGCGCCGCAGGCGGCCTTGCAGCGTGCGACGAGTTCGCCGATCTCGCCCGCGAACTCGCCGATGGCCGGGTGTTGACGGCACGCCCACCCGAGGTTGTTGCGCAGGAACCGCACGGCCCCGTCCAGGGTTTCCTCGGCACGGCCGCGGGCGCGGGCGGGTTGCCAGCCGTAGAGGCGGCGCCAGTCGTCCTCCCAGTCGGTGAGGATCGTGACCATGCCTCCGGGCGCCCGGAGGTTCAGCGCTTCGAGCCGGACGGGCAGCGGCGGGGTGCGCGTTCCGGACACCGGCGTGCTGTCGGCCTGGGCCCCGGGGAGGAGAGCGTCGGCGAGTGCGTCGTAGTGGCCGGGGAGGGATTCGAGTTGCCCGTCGAGCCGGAGTTCGCAGCGGCGGCAGGCCACGCGGTCGAGCTGGTCGCCGTGCAAGGCGTAGCCACAGACGGCGCAGGTGGGTGCATCAGAAGGATCCATAGTTGACCTGCCAGGTGGGGATGCCCATGCGCCGCCACAGCGCCACCACGCGATCGCGGTCATCCAGGGTGAAGCGCACGGCGAACCGGTTGCGCACGTGCTTGTCGAACAGCTCGGCTTTGACGATGTCGTCCCGCCGCGTGTCGCCCACCGGCCGCATCCACAACTCGTCGTAGGCGACTCCGTGGGCGGCGAGCCACGCGACGGTCTCCGGGCGGTACTCGGAGCCGCGCCCGGAAAGCAGGACGACGATGTGATTGGCCCGGTCATGCAGGGCGAGTTCGTCGGCGACCGCCTTGTTGAGGGCGTCTTCTCCACACCGGCTGAAGTCGTAGGGGCCGCGGTTGCCCTCGTTGAGGGCGAGGGTGCCGTCGATGTCGCACATGACCGCTGTCGGGAGGCGGTCGTCGCGGATGTACGGGGCGGGCACGACGTGGTCGTTCATCCACTCGTCGGTGAGCCGCCAGCCGTTGCGGGTGGCTTTGATGTGCGCGGCGTAGAGGCGACGGATGACGTACTCACCGACGGGCGCCTCGCGTTCGGCGTCGCGTCGGATGCAGTCCACGAGGGGCACGTCCAGGTCGTGCACGACGAACGCGGCCGTATGGAATGTGTTCTTGTAGCGGGTGGGCAGGTACGGGGTGAGGTGGGTGTTGTCCAGGATGACGTCTTCGCCGGCGGCGAGAGCGGCGCCGGCCGAGGCGATCATCGCCGCGACGGCGTGCTTCTCCACGTCGCGGGTCCAGGCGCCGCCGGTGATGCCCATCATGGCCCGGTAGTCGTCGAGGTTGAACCGCAGCCCGTCGAGGGTGCGGGCGAGGGTGGTCTTGCCCGAGGCGGGTAGACCGGTCGTGAGGTGAACGGTGGGCACGAGGGTCACTCCTGCGGGTCGGCCGCGGTGAACGGGAGTGCGCCGCTGGGGCGCACCTGTTTCCAGGCGAGCGGGCGGATGTCCCGGTCGTCGAGGAGCATGAACAGGGCCGCGCGGTAGGGGGAGTCCTTGGCGCGGTCGGCGAAGGTCCGGCGGTCGGGGCAGGTTCCGATGGCCGTGTAGGCCGCGACCGCGTTGCGGATCCAGGCGTCGGCCTGGGCGGTCAGCCGGTCGGCCACGCCGTGCACCCAGTCGCGGAACTCGTCGGGGATGCGGTCGAAGAGTTCGCCGATGTCGCGGCCGGCGGCGAGGGCTTCCCAGATCGTGCGTTCGCTGGTGCCGGTGTACAGCTTGTGCAGGGCCAGGTAGTCCGCGAACTTGATCTTCGCGCGCAGGCCGGACGCGAACCGGACGACGAAGCCCTCTGCTGCGATGCCGGACACGACATCGCCCTTAACGGTCTGGTTGGCGGCGGCCATCGCCTCCAGGCCGCCGAGGTAGCCGGTGGTGCCCCAGGACCGCACGACGGAGCCGATGCGTGCCCAGTGCGGCGCGACGTCCGCAAGGGCCGGTTCGGTGCCGTCCGTCGGCCGGTAGGCGCCGAGGAGAACCAGGTCCTTGCGGTCGCCGTAGTCGACGACGATGCGGTTCTCCGGATAGATGATCTCGGCGAGGTAGGTGATGTCGGGGTCGAGGTCGCAGGTGTCGGCGGTGTCGATGTGGGCCTGTGCCCACAGGGCTTGTGTCGATGCGAACGAGCCCTTCGTGGCGACGTGCCAGCGCCCGGCGTAGTGGAAGGTGATCGCGAGTGAACCATCCGCTTTGTCGTAGACCTCGAACGGCCGGCCGGCGGGAAGCGGCGGGGCGAACTCATGGCCCTGGCCGTGCATCGACACGAGAAAAATCTTCGGGAACGGGAGGGCGACGATTCGCCCGTCGTCGTCGGCGACCAGTCCGCGGCAGCGCATCGTGACCGGGTTCCAACGGTTCTCGAACTGGCACGTCGGAGCGTAGGTGTAGATGGCGAGGGGAAGTTCCGGGTGGGGCTTGCGCGTGACGTACCCGCTGGCGATCTCCGCTTCGAGGTCCGCGAGCGGGAACAGGTCGGACAGGTGCAGAGGCGACAGGGTCACCGGGGTCGGTGCTCCCGCCTTCCCGAACGCCTGGGCCGGGCCGACGAACACGTCGGCGGGATCGTGTCGCGAGCTCACTGTCGTACCTCCGTCGTCGTGTTCTGCGCCGGGGCGCTCGGGTCGAACCGCGGTGCCTCGGGAATGGCCTCGGCGAGGAACCCGTTCGGCTCGGTGGTGAAGTGCGGCGCGGCGGCCGTCTCCCACCAGGAGTGCGCCGCGGTCTCGGTGTGTGTCTCGCCGGTCCGCTTGTGCGTCCAGGTGACCTCGCGCTCTCCCGTGTGGCGGTCGGTCAGACGGCCGCGTTTCGCCCCGTCGGGGTAGTCGGTCCAGTTGATGCCGTGCCGGGACCACAGGAGTTCCTGCATCTGCTTGGCGTTGACGCCGTGGAGCTGCTTGTGCGGGATCCGGGCCTGCGCGGCCATGGAGATGCTGTTGCGGACCGCGTCGCGTTGGCGCCAGATCAGGTAGTTCGCCACTTCGACGGCGTTCGGCAGCGTGAATACGCGGGCGTCGAACATGACCCGCTTCCCGGGTCGGGCGGCGTTCAGCGCCGCGGTGGCGCACGCGGCGGCGATGGAGACCTGCTTGGCGAGGACTCCCCCGAACCAGGGCTGCGTGTGCTCGGAGCCGAAGTCGGTGTACAGGACGGAGATTTCGTCGGACTGGGTGTAGGCGAGGACGGCGCCGGAGACCTCGGCGCACAGGGCCTCGGCGACGGTATCCATGTGGCGCATGAACTGCTCGTCGAACGGCCGGTCTGCGCCGCGCAGGTACGAGTGCCCGCTGCGGATGTCGACCCGCAGCACGGTGTAGGTGCGCGGAGGAAGTACGGCGCGGGTCGCGGTCTCGTAGCGTTTCATCCGGTCGCCCAGGCCGGTGGAGTCGCTCACGTCAGCACATCCAGGACGTCGTCGATCGCGTCGATCAGCAGGCGCCACGACCAGATCAGGCAGGCCGCGCCCAGACCCGCCAAGGCGGCCAGGGTGGGCCGGTCGGTGAGGTGGACGACGATCGCGCCGGTGAGGGTGCCGACCAAGGCGCCGAGTGCGAAGCGCAGCACGGGTTTCTCCAATGCGGACAAAGGGTTCGGGTGTCGGGGGTAGCGTGGGCGGCGGCCCGCCTCTCCCCAGTGAGGCGGGCCCCGTTGCGTCAGGGCGCAGGCGTCCGGCGGGAAACGGCGCGGGCGATCTTGAGCGCATGGTTGCGGTCGGGGATCAGCACCCAGCCGCCGGCGACCATGCGTTCCGCCACTCCGTCGAGCCAGGCCGCGACGGCACCGCTCACCGGATCGCCGTCGGCCGCGAGGAGTTCGGCGGCTCGTCTCAATTCGGTGATGGGATCAGCCGGCATGACCGGCCCCCATGACGGCGTCCTCGAACTCCCGGTCCCGCTGATCGGTTTGGTGGGCCACACAGTCGGGCCGCTTGCAGTTCCGCCGGATGTATCCGACGTAGGGGCGCGAACGGTGGACCTTCCAGGCTGCCTGGGCGCCGGTCAGCCTCTCCCCTTGCCAGCGCACCTGGCCGCCCGACCACACGAGGTGGTCGCCCTCGGCTGTGGTGCACTCGGCGACGATTTCGGCGAGGGTCGTGGCGGCCTTGCGGCCGGTGCGTTCCTCCGGTGGCCGGGCGCGCCGTTCGGCCCGGGCCGCAGCCATGGCCTTTCGGCACGGGTCGCAATGGGGAAGCTTGCGGTATGCCTCTCGGCGGTAGCCCGCGGCGGTTCCGTGCGGAATCGGCCCGAGAACCTTGCCCGTTGCCTCTCGTGGGGCCGGCGTGGTGGCGTTGGTCGGGGGTCGGTAGTGGTGTCCGATCGCGGTGGTCACCGCCTGAACCAGGCAGGAGACGTCGTAGGCCGTGATCGGCAGCGAGCGGTCACCGACCGTGTCGATGATCGCCTCGCGGACGGCTGCGTAGAGCTCGGCCGGCTCGCTCATTCGTACTCCGTCCCGCCCTTGCGGGTCAGGTACGCCTGCGACACGATCTTGCCGATGGCGCGGCCGTTCAGGATCGGGCTGTGCCGCTCGCGGTAGGGCCGCACGACGATGCCCTCCCGCACGTGGGCCGAGGTGCCCGAGACGGTCTCCGTCCCTTCGGCGAGAGCCAGCAGGACGGCCTCGTCGTAGGGGCCGTCGTACAGGCGGGGCACCACGGGCAGCGCAGTGCCGTTCCAGTCGACGACCGCGGGCAGCATGCAGGCGTTGAACCACTGCGGCGGCCCGTCCTCGTGGGCGATGACGACGTCGAAGACCGCGTAGCCGGGAGTCTTCTTCGCGTTGGCGCCGTAGGCCAGGTCCTGGACGCCGGCGCCGTACACCTCGCCGAAGATCCCCACCCGCGTGGCGCCGAAGCCGCCCGCGATCCGGGCGGCCATCTCGGGCACCCGGTGGGCGAGGACGGTTCGCCAGTACAGGTTGTCGTCGTTGCGCACGAGCGCCAGGGACTTGGAGCCGAAGCCCTTGGAGGACACGAAGCTCTCGCCGGTGGCGGCCACGTAGGTGTACAGGCACGCCGTGCCGTGGACCTTTTCGGTTGCGATCACCCGCTCCCCGGGCGTGAACAGGTCCGGGTGGCGCCGGATGTTCTCGATCTCGATCCACGGCAGGAGGTCCGCAGCCGGGGCCACCTCGCCGCTCATGTGCACGGGGATCGGCGGCACCCACTTGGTGATCCCCAGCCGGTCGGCGAAGTCGGTGTCGTCGAGCGCCGCGGTCTCCAGGTCCGTGTCGATCAGCGCGGCCGGGCGGCACACGATGCCCTGCGACAGTTCGCCGCGCAGCCGGATCGCCCGGACCCGGTTGTGCTCGGGGCCCGCCAGGCGCCCGGTCAGGCCGAGCTCCTCGATCAGCGGTTCGGGGACGATCGCCTGCTCGGGGATGTACAGCGCCACGTCGCCGGTGGCGTAGACGCCCTTCGGGACGACCGCGCGATAGAGGCCGACCTGGGCCAGCTCCAGGGCGTCGGCGTTGGGGTGGGGGTGGACGGTCAGCCGTTCGGCGGTGACGCGGAGCGTGGACATGGGCACCCTTCGGCGGATGGGGTCAGCGGGTCGGCGGCGACGTGGGTGTGGGGGCGTCGGCGAGGTCGTCGTGGCCGCCTCCGTCGCCGTTCGGGTGACACCGGTAGCACCACGGGCGCACCGGTGCGTGGAGTCGCGCGAGGGTTTCGGTCATCGCCACGACGAGCAGCGGTACCGGATAGAACCAGCGCGCCCAGGACTCGGCGACCAGCGCCACGACGATGAGTCCGGCAAACATGGAGGCCATGTACGGACCCACGACCCACGGCCTTCGGAGGGCGTGGAAGACGGCCAGGACCGGGCGCAGTTCGTATGCCTCGACTGCGCCGTTCACCGGGGCGTGACGGACGCAGATGTCGCAGGCGCTCCGGTCGTGCCACCCTCCCCAAAGGAAGCCGCCGATCATCAGGCACACAGCAACCACAAGGAAGGCCGGGGAAAGTCGAAACAAGATGAGTGCGACCGCACCCGACAGGGCCCCGCCGACGATCGCCTTCCACGCGTGATGCCCGCGTCGCGGATTGCGCCTGCGCGGTTCCTTCACAGGACACCCGCGGTTCGCGCGTCCCGCAGCCACTGGGGGAACTCGCCCATGAGGTTGTCGTACAGCTCCCCGTCGGGCATGGCCCGGGGAGCCGCCCCGGCGGCGAAGAAACCGGCGTTGTCGACCAGTCGGCCGCTCAGGGTGTCGAGGTTGCGCAGGAACCGGAAGTCGTCCCGGCCGAAGCCGACGAACTGCCAAAAGATCGGCAGGCTCGACATGTCCCGCAGGGCGGCTTCGGTGTCGCGAATATGGTCCGGCGCGCCGTCCGTCTGGAAGATCACGAGCGCCGGGTCGGTGGCCCCGGACGCGCGGTAGTGCGCGCAGACGGCCTCCATGGCCGCGACGTAGTTCGTGCTGCCCCACTCACGGCCCCGCATGAGTGCGGCGATCCGGCCCTGGTACGAGTCCAGGGCGATGCTCTCGGGGCGGTGGGCGTCCCATCCGAAGAAGACAACGGGGACGATGCCGTCGTCGTCGAAGTGGGCCGCGGCGGCCAAAACGCGCTCGGCGAACGCCTGCACGCTGCCGTCCGCGTAGAAGCCCTGCATGCTGCCGGAGTAGTCGAGGACGAGGTAGACGGCGGCGCGGGAACCTTCGAGGCCCTGCTTGCACAGAGACACGCCGGCGCTCTTGTACAGGCTCACCAAGCCGGGCGCGGTGGCCTCCATCTTGGCGAGGTCGACGGCCGGCCCGGTCGAAGTGCGGTGGACGGCCGCGGTGTCCGCAACCGGTGATGGGGTCGGGCTCTTGGGTTTGCGGGTGAACAACGACATGGGGAACTCCTTTGACGATGAAGGCGGTGGGGTGTGGCGGTTCAGGCGGGCGTCTTGGATCGCTGGCGGTCGGCCGCGTCCATCAGGTGGGCCGGGCGGATACAGGCCGGCATCTCGCACGCGGCCTGCACCCGGCCGTGCGGGACGCGTTCGACGTGGACCAGCCACGAGGCTCGCGCCGGGCCGTGTTGCCGGCCGTTGATGGCGACGGTTTTCGCTGGGCCGAGCCACACCACGTGGTCGCCGTCGCGAACGCTGTGCCGTGCGATGACCTCGGCGGCCCCCGGGTGCCGGCGCGGCGGCGCCGACGGCCGGTAGGAGTGCGCGGCGTGGCAACGGGTGCACGGCGCGGTGCCGTTGGCGAGGTGGGCCTCGTGGCCGGCGAGGGTGCCGTGCTCGATCCGCCCGCCTGCGGTGTCGGCGGCGACGGTCGCCGCGGCCGGCTCGATGAGATCCTCCAGGCGCAGGAGGCCCCTGGTGAGGGCGATCAGCACGACGTGCATTCGGGTGTGCGCTCCGAGTTTGGCCATCAGGCTGCGGAGATATGCCTTGACGGTCTCCTCGCTCACGCCGAGACCCGCCGCGATGCGGGCGTTGCTCAGGCTGCGCCCCACGCCCTCCAGTACCTGGGCCTCGCGCCAGTGCAGGTCGGCGACGGAGGTCCGGTTCTCCAGGCGTGCCGGTGCGGACTCCAGGACGGCGCCGAACGCGGCGAGCGCAAGGCGGTCGATCTCGGCCACGCTGACCCGCATGTCGCGGCGATCCGCCTCGTCCAGGAGCCGGGCGCGCACGTGATCCCTCAGTCGCGGCGGTGGTGTGGTCATGGTCCGCTCCCCTCGGGCGGTCGAACGTGTGGTGGTCAGTTGTCGAAGTGCTCGGCGGCGTAGCGGCGCAGGAACTCGCGTCGGACGCGGTTGTGGCGCGCGTCGGCGAGCGCGTGGTGCAGGCCGGCCGGCTGTCGGGGCAGGTCCTCCGTCGACAGCCCGAGGCGATGTGCCTCCTGCGCGATGTCGTTGGTGAACATCGGGATCCCGCCGGGAAGCTGCACCATGGTTCCGAAGAGCTGGGCCAAGCACACGTGGTCGTAGGCGCCGTAGTAGGCCCACAGTTCGAGGTCGGGTGTGGCCTGGAGGAATGCGCGGACCTCGTCGGCGATCGTTTCGACCGGCTTGACCCGAGGCTTGTCCGGGTGTTCGTCGTCCCAGTCCCATACGTCCGGGCATTCGTCCACGTAGACGGATGCGATCGGCAGCGAGGGGAGGACGTTCGCCCGCAGCCAGGGGTGTCGGACGGCGGCGTACATGGTGTCCATGTCGCGAACGACGGCGTAGTACTCGCGGCCGTCGTCGGCGGCCATGCCGATGCTGATCGAGCGGATCGTGCGCCCGTCCTCGATGAACTCGAAGTCGTAGTCGACGGCGGTCACCGGTCGGCCACCCTGGCAAGCGCACTACGGAGGCGGTCGATGTCGACGCCCCGCTCGTAGCCGGGCCTCAGGAAGGCGCCGATGTCGACGAGGGCGTTCCCCGGAATGCGTTCCTGCGGGTTGCGAACCTCGACCCTGCCGTCCGCGACGCGCCATTCGGCGACAAGGTCGCCGGTGCCCTCGTCGGCGACCAGTTGCGCCGTCAACTTCAGGTAGGGGAACGCCTGGGCGATCAGCGTCCACTCGTCGGTGACCTGCTCGAACGAGGGCCACTTTCCGATGTTGTAGGTGCAGCAGCCGATCCGCCCGTCCCAGTCGCACCAGCCGTGCGGTCCTCCCACCCAGGACGACGAGATCCGGGAGTTGTAGAGGTACTCAAGAGGGATCGTTCGCATGCGCTCGATTGCCGCCACGAGTTCCGCGAGTCCGTGGCCGCGCACCTCCCTGCCGAGGACGTCACCGACCTGTCGATCCCATTCGCGGTCGTTGGTGCGCAGGTAGTAGGGGTTGGCGGTGCGGATGAGGATCTCGTCGGCCTGCTCCGGGGTGACGTCGTTGCCGTCGACCAGGAGCAGCGGCCACTTGGTGAGGTCGGGGCTCACTGGTCGGACTCGCCTTCCGGCATGGCCTGCCTGCGTTCGTCGTCGGTGAAGCCGTACAGGCCGGTCTCGCTGCCGCGCGCGACCATGGTTCCGGCGCGCTTGAGGGAGTCGACCGTGTTCCGGCCGCTGTAGCTCATCGAGGTGTCGGCGCGGAATCCCATGCGCCCGCCCGCTTTGATGGCGTCCTGGTCGGCCCCCAGGAACACGAACACCCAGCCGGGGTCGGGCTGTTGCATGCGTTCGATCAGCGCCCGGATGCCGTCGGGGGTGTATTCGCGCGACGCGTTCTCGTGGCCGTCGGTCTGGATGACGACGACTACCTCGTCGGGCCGCTCCTCCTCGGGCGCGCTCCGGATGCGCCCGGACTCGCGGGCGACGGTGATGCCGATCGCGTCGAGGAGCGCCGTCGAACTGCGAGGTTCGAGCCTGTAGTCGGGCACTTCGGCCAGGGGGCGGTGTTCGTAGACGGTCTCGATCAGGGTGTCGAACTGGACGAGCGTCACCGTGGTGTCGCCGGGCGCCTTCGCCTGCTCCTTGAGAAAGGCCCGGAGGCCGCCTTCCGCGTCGGTGCGCGTTTGGTCCATGGATCCGGAGCGGTCCACGATTAGCACGATGTGCCGCCGGTGGGGTTTGCTCACGAGGACTCTCCCGTGTCGATGGATAGTGCGGTCTGATTGCCGGTTCGGGCCGCGCGCCTGGCCAGGCAGCGCGAGCACAGGTCGCCCATGTGCAGGGGCCCGCTGCCGTGCCACCACGCCTGCTGGGTCCGGACGAACTCGGCGAGGGTGCCGTGGCGTTCCATGTCGGTGACGGCCTCGTCGGTGACGATCGGGTCGTCGACGGGGACGTGGCAGCCGCACGGGCAGCCGGCCTCCCCGCCGAGGCCCAGGGCCGCGGTGTGCGCCCAGCACGCCTGGTGTCGGTGCGCGCGGCACGCACCGCAGATGGTGGTGCGTTCGCCGAATGCGATGACGGTCTTGCCGGGCCGAAGCTCGGAATCGCCGGGCCTGTAGCCGCGGGTGCGCCCGGCGCCGCGCGTCACAAGCCCGCCAGGAACGCCAGCGAGGCGAAGCCGGCCTTGAGCGTCCGAGCTTCGTCGGCCGTGGCGCCGGTGGCCGGGAGCGGGCGGATGGTCAGGGGGCGGATGCCCGCGAGACTCACCGCCGGCCGGCCGGTCACCGGGTCCGTGTCGATCCTGTATCCGGCGGGGTCGAGCCAGATCGCGAACCAGCGTTCCGCCGGTTGCTCCGCGCGTCCCGGGAAGTCGTCCGGCGGCCCCCATGCGCGGCAGTCGCAGAGCGGGTTGCCGCAAGGCTCCCGCATCGCGGCCGGGGCGTGGCTGCGGTGCCGGGGCAGCACGCCCGTCAACATCGGGCATGACGAAGTCGAATAGAACGCACATTCGGGGTGCATTCCCGGCTCCGACACCCACCCGAAGGCGAAATCCTGGTGCCGGGCGAGAACCACGATGCGGTCCCGCAGCGGGCGCCCGCACGTCTGGCACCAGCGGTCGACCAGGGCCGTGCGAACACGGTCGTGGTCGACCACGCCCAGGATCGCCGTGCCGTCACGGTGCCGCAGGCTGATCCAGGGAACGGCGTACCCACCCTGCCGGGACAGGTGTTCGAGCACGATGGGGATGGGCGGCCTGGCGTGTCTGTGGGCCGCGGTGCCGTCACCGAAGACGCGAGTTCCCATGGGCATCCCCTTGATGAGGCGATCCCGGGGCCGTGGCGCGGCACCGTCGGGGATCGGGCCGGCGGTTCGCCGGCGGAGTGGCGTTCGCTTCGCCTCGTTGGGCGTCACGGGTACTAGTAGACGCCCAAATTTGTGCGCACACAAGTACTCAAGCCCAATTGATCGCACAATTTGGGCGAGTGATTCGCACAATCGCTCCGGGAGCCGGCTCGCCGCCCGACGGTCAGCGCCGGGGCTGCGCGGCCCGGACCAGAACCGCCGCGATGAGCGCGGCCGGCCACGCCACGGCGCAGACGGCGCCGGCGAGAGCGAGCGCCTGCGGGTTGGCTTGTGCCGCCGTGCCGAACAGCGCCACCCAGGCACACAGGCCGAGCCCGTAGACCACGGCCAGGATCACGACGGCGATCACGTCCGCGCTCCCGCGAACTCCACCACCAAGATGCCTGCGGCCCCGGCCAGGCGCATGCAGTTGCGGGTCCCCCGTGAGCGCCGCGACGGGTAGGCGTGCACGACGTCGGCGCCGGCCGCGACCATGTGGGCGTTCCTCCTGGGCCCGGCTCCCGGGCAGTAGTCGGCGAGCACGCCCGGGTGCATGGTGTCCCCGGGCCGGCGGCGCACCCGGTGCGGTCTCGGCGGACAGTCGTCGCCGCACGAGTCCCAGTCCGCCGGGTACGGCTCAGCCACCACGTCCCAGCCGAACCGCGCACGGGCCTGGGTCACGAAATGCCGGGCGCAACGATCCGCCCCGGTGGGGCACTCCCCCTGCATCACGACCAACCGCGCCCCGGGATGGGCGTACCGCACGCGCACGAGGCCGCGGATCACCATGTCGCAGTCCGCGTGGTCGCGGGAGCCCGTCACGATCACGCGGACGACCCCGACGGGCGCGGCCGGGGTCACGATGCGAGCGGGCAGTTCGATCCGCACGGAAGATCCACCTCCGCCAGGTCGATGCACACGACGCAGTCGACGTCCACGTCGTCCGCGGCCCAACCCATGCCACGCAGATCCGCACCGCACAGGCCGACATCCGGATCACAGCAACACCAGTGCACCAGTTCGCTGCCCGTGACGGACGGCACCGGTGACGCTTTCACAACCACCGCGGTCCCGGTCACGACGCACCACCGACCGCATTCGAGACGGGCCCGGCGCACGCCTCACGCGGCAATAGCGCCACCTGGCCGGCCATTTCCGGGATGGGCCGTCGCGCCGTACCCGGCTCGGTCTCGCCCGGCGCCGCCTCCTCGCGCCGCTCGGCACACACGTACTGCGTCGCCATCGTGTACAGCCCGTCGGGCGTGCGCGGCCCGTCCGCCCACTGCCTCGGCCGCCTGCCCACCAAGGCGAGCAGGATCAGCGGGCAGCCGTCCCCGTCCCGTCCCTCGCGCGTCGGCCGCTCGTGCACGCACGACGCGCAGTTCGCATCCATCCACCCGTAGCCCTCGTCGGAGTTGGAGAACGCTGGCTCGTCGGTGGCCTCGGCCTCCAAAGCGCCGTAGTCGTCGGGGGTCACGCGGCAGCCTCACCGACGGACGCCGACCGGTGGGCGTCGTACCGGGCGATGCCGGCCACGATCGCATGGCACGCCCACAGGAAAGACGGGTCGTAGTCGCGGAACGACCACTCCCACACGTCCGAGAAACGATATCCCTCCACCCGGTCGACGGACGACACGTGCGCACGCCGAGCGTTCTCGTCGCGAATATGCCAGCAGCGCCAAAGCTCGGCGCTCCTCCGCTCGGCGAACTCGGTCGATTCCCCGCACAGGCACGACGCCTTGAACACGGCACCGAACTCGAACTCCTCCAGCAGCGACCGCGCTTCCGCCTCGTTGCTCAGGTCCTGATCCAGAACCTCGACACGAAGCGCCTTGCCCATGCCACGCGGAACCTCGCCGAAACGGACCGCGTCCACGAAGTGCTCGGTCACGACCTGCCGGAACACCGCCTCGTCGTACACCTGGCACGAGAGCCGGCCGGCCTCGGTCTTCTGGGACCAGTAATGCGGATTGATCCGGCCGCCGTCGCTTCGGAAGAACGGGAACATGTCCGAGTGCCGTGTGAAGATCCACTCGCCGCCCATGTCGCCCCGTACCGCGAGGCAACCAGGCCAGGTGACCAACTCCCACCAGAACATGGAGCCTTCCGGCGCCGGCTTCGCAAAGTGCAGGTGCCGGTACAAACCGGCGTCGTGCAGGATCGTCATCTCGTGTTTTGCCGTCTCGCGCTTGAACCGCTCGGCAATGTCGTCGTGCATCACGCGGCACCGCCCGACTCGGCCGCAACGGCGTCCTCGACTGCGTCCTGGATCAGGCGGATCGCGGCGACACAGTCCTCACAGGTGATGGACTCGTCGCCCTTGTTGCGGGCGATGTGCTCGTAGATCCGCTCCGTCTCGCACGTGTACGGCAGGTTCGTGTTCCAGCTCGACTCCTCGACCGCGAAGCCGATCCCGATTGTGCCGAACTTGGGGAACGCCACGATCGCCTGGGAGGGACTGAGCCGCACGCGGAACATCCAGTAGTCCTCCGTGATCAGAGGAGTGAGCGCCATCGGACCCATACGCACGGTCCTGTCGGGCTGAGCCCGATCTTCAAGTACCAAATGCTTCGTCAACGGGTTACTCCTTGGATTCGAATCGGAGCGGGGCGGTGATGGTCGCCCCACCGGGAACCACCGCTGTCAGAAAGGCGGTTCGTCCGAGTAGCCGCCGGCCGGGTTGCCCCAAGGCGCGGCACCGGGGCCCGCAGGCGTCGCCCACGCGTCGTCCGCCGGAGGCGTCGACTGCGTGCTCGTCCCGGCGTATCCGCCGCCGCCCTGCTGCCGGCCGGCGCTGTACCCACCCTGACCGGCACCACCGCGACCGGCCTTCATGACCGTGACGGTCGCCCACTTCAGGGACGGCCCGATCTCGTCGACCTCCAACTCGACGACGGTCCGCTTCTCGCCCTCCTTGGTCTCGAACGACCGCTGCTTCAACCGGCCCTGGACGATGACGCCCGTGCCGCGCTGGAGGGATTCCGCGACGTTCTCCGCGAGTTGCTTCCAGGCCGAACAACGGAGGAACAGCGCTTCGCCGTCCTTCCACTCGTTCGTCTGACGGTCGAACGTGCGCGGCGTGGACGCCACCGTGAAGTTCGCGACAGCCGCACCGCTCGGAGTGAACCGGAGCTCCGGATCGGCGGTCAGATTGCCCACGACGGTGATCACTACTTCGCCTGCCATCAGGCGGCCCTCCTGGTGTTCGGTTGGTTTCTGTCCGATTTCGGTCGGATCTCGAAAGGATCTTTCTATGGCGATCGGCGCAGGTCGGGCGTAGCGTCCCTGCTCCGGTCGGCCCCCTCCGACCGGTGCCGGGCCCGCGTTCCCCGTCCAGGTTGGGTCGAGCGCGGGCCCTCGGCGCATCAGGATGTGCGCGCCTGGCCGGTCCACGGCAACGTCAGGCCGTCTCCGGCAGTCCTGGGGACGACGTGGAGGTGGAGGTGGAACACCGTCTGGGTCGCCGCCCGGCCCCGGCTGGTGATCACGTTGCAGTCGCCCACCTCGTCGGCGAGTTCGGCCGCGCGCTGCATGGTCGCGCCACTGACGAACTGGTCCTCGGCAATGTCGGCGACGTGCTCGCGGGGGATGACGAGGACGTGTCCGGGAGCGACCGGGTCAAGGGGGACGATCGCGAAGGCATCGCGCCATTCACGAATGAAGGTGGCGGGCGCGGCACCGCTGGCGATCTCGCAGAACACGCAGGTCACTTCTGCTCCTTGGGCCGGTGGTCGGTGAGGGGCGCGGTGTCGGTGTCCGCCGCCGGCTCGGGCTGGGCATCCAGGGCGGTGACAGCGCGAACGGCCGCACGATGGCGGCGGATCGTGGCGACCAGCTCGGGGCTGAAGCGCGCCTTGGCCGCGACCTCGTCGAGGGCGTTGATGCAGGTCTCGTCGTGGGCGTGCACGTCGTCGCAGTCCCAGCCGAGGAGGATGCCCCACAGCCAGGCGTCACGGCGGTCGACTCCCCAGTCGCGAGAGTCGCTCGCCATGGTGCTGCCCACGGACTCCAGCGCGTCCCGCACGCGCTGCACGGCGGCCTCGAACCGGTCGGCCCGTTGGACGGCCTCGCAGGTCTCCCCGTTGTGGTTCTGCTCGGCGATCAGGTCGGCGTGCAACCAGTCGATCTCCCCGTACAGCGCAGCGAGTTGGTCGTCGGTGATGGCACCGGCGGTGTGCCGCGGCGTGTCGAGGTCGGCGGGCGGGGGCGGGATGGCGCCGGCGTCGACGAGGGCCTGGACGACGGCGCGGCCGACGTGCTCGCGGAGGCTGAGGGAGAACCACCAGCGCTCCCCGGTTTCGGGGGTCGCCGTGTTGAGTGCGGTGCCGACGGCGTTGCCGGCGATGGCGTCGAGGCGGCGGCGGTGCGGGTCGGCGGTGGGCTCGGTCATTGCTGCGGCTCCTCGCCGATGAAGGCCGAGCGCTGGGCGGTCGGGGGCTGGTCGGCCTGGTAGCCGATGACGATGAGGCCGTCGCGGGTGGTGACG
>NZ_JBEXUX010000041.1:0-93410 GCF_040629175.1 Embleya sp. NPDC005971
CCCGCGTCCACGTCCAGGCTCGCACCGGTCGCGGTGTTGGTGACCCGCACGATCAGCGGCCCCTTGTACGCGACCCACTTGTGGCTGCCGTCGCCCGACCCCACCCGATCCGATCGGCTCCGCCCGTTCGCGGGCACGAACTCCGGATTGACGCAGGAATAGGGGACCCCGATGCGCAAGGGGAAGAACGAACGCGACCGAGAACGTACGGCGGCGAGGGCTCGCGAGGCCATCGAGAGGTTTCGCGGGATCGCGGACGAATACGACTCGGACCTGCGGTTGGGATCGGATTTCGGCAAGGATCTCGAACTCCTGGCCGGATTCAACGATCTCCATTACACCGCGCTGTACGCCGTCGTCGGGGAAAAGCCCGAAGCGCTCTGGATCGCGGCGGCCAACCCGAGCGGGAGCAATGTCTTCGTCCCGATGCCCAGACCCTCCACCCTGGTGCTCGGCCTCCCTTCCTGCACCTTCCACGTCGTGCTCTACCTCAATGGACACCACGAGCAATACGCGCAACACCTGCACCACCGCCTGGAGCCGTGGAGCCTGCAGCCACGCCGGTACACCGGACGCGTCAACCTGCTACCGCACAAGGAGAAGCGGGGCGAGGTCTGGTACTCCGGCGGTGGAAAGCAGCACCACAACGGATTGTTGCCCCGCGATCGCGACGGGCTCGAGGTGGGCGATCACGTCGAGTTCAGCCTGGCCTGGGACGACCGGCGAAGGTCGCCGGTCGCGGTCCTGCTCACCCCGCCCGGACAGCACGGTCACCGGCTCGGCGCCACTCCCATGCAGCGCGCGTTCCACGTGTCGGCGGCAACTGCCGCCTGAGAGAGAACGGATGTGTCGGCCGTGCCCGTCAGCGATCAGGGAATTCCCGTCGAAGTCATGCTCCGCCAAGCGAGTCTGCGCAAGCGACGCGGTGAACTGGTATCCCTTCAACTCCAGGCGCAACAGCGCAACTGGGAACGCATCTTCGACACCATCGTCCGTGTCGACGGGCCGTTGGCGAAGGACATCGCCGAGATCACGGGTCTGGGTGGCAGCACGGTGACCGGGGTGTTGCAGCGGATGGAGGAGAAGAACCTGATCACCCGCACGCCCCTCGTCTCCGACGGGTCCAGGCGGGTCGGGCGGTCCGCCCCGGTCCGCGTCGTCGCGGGCAGGCACTACCTCGCCGGGGTGGAGATCCGCCGGGACGGCCTGACCGGTCTGATCGTCGACCTGCGCGGCGAGCCGGTCGGCGAACCGCGGGAACTCGCGCTGGCGCCGGTTCGCGGGCCGATGGACGTCGACGTCCTGGTCGACGGCGTGCGCGACCTCGTCGACGAACTGACCGCGAACCTGCGCGAACTGCGGGACGACGCGCAGGCACCACTGCTGGGCCTGGGTGTCGAACTGGGCGGCCACATCGACGGTCGCAGCGGCGAGGTGGTCCGTTCCCCCGACCTCCAGTGGGGGGAGCACTGGGCCATCCCGCGGGTGCCCCTGCGCCGACTGCTGCGGGCGGCGACCCGGCTGCACACCGTCGTCGACAACGACGCGAACGCCCTCGGCACGGCGCAGAGATGGTTCGGTGCCGCCCGCAACGACGACTCGTTCCTCACGGTGCTCGTCACCAGGGACGGGGTCGGCGCATCCGAATTCCGCGACGGCGAGCCCCATCGGGGGGCGACCGGCAAGGCCGGCGAACTCGGCCACATAGTCGCCGTCCCGGGTGGTGAGCCGTGTCGGTGCGGAAATCGGGGGTGCGTGGAGGCCATGGCCACGGCGTCGGCGATCGTGCAGGCCGCGGAGGCCGCGGATCTGGCCGAGGCCAGAGCGCGCGCCGCCGACAACGACTCCCGCGCCCGCAGGGCCTTCGCCGAGGCCGGCACCGCCCTCGGGCGTGGACTGGCCTCGATGATCACCTGTTCCGACCCGGCGAAGATCATCTTCACCGGCGACGCCGTCACCGCGTCGGAGTCGGACGCACACCGGCTCGTGCTGTACAGCGACGATTATCACGAGGCGATGCTCCGCGCCGTCGACGAGTACACCGTGTTCTCCGGCCCACCGCCGGATGCCTTCCTGGTCATTCAGGACCGGGAACACTGGAACGGCCCCCGCGGCGCGGCAACCATGATCATCCGCGACGTCATCGTGGGCGCCGTGAACGTCGGGCCGAACCGGGCCTAGACCTGCCGGGATCCACCGGATCGGGCCCAAGCCCGGCTCGGGATTCCCCGGATCGGGCCCAAGCGCGGCCGGATCCCCCGGAGCGGTCCGGGTCCGGGCGCGAATGCGTCCCGACTCGAACCGCAAAACGCGCACGGCGTCGGGCGCCGCGTCGACACGCGGGTCCGGCCCGGCGCGTCCACCCCTTCCCGCACCACCCCAACATCACCGGTCGGAGCCTGCGCCCATGTCTGAACACACCCTTTCGGTTCCCGTGCAGAGCGCGGTACCGCCCACTCCCGGTCTCGCGATCGGCCTCGACATCGGCGGCACCAAGATCGCCGGCGGTGTCGTGACCCGGTCGGGGGAGATCCTGCGGCACCTGCGCATCCCCACACCCCCCGGGCGGGACGGGACGCCCCTGGCCCTGCTGGACCTCATCACCCGACTTCGGGCCGAGTACCCGGCGATCGAAGCGGTCGGGGTGGGCGCCGCGGGAATGGTCGAGTGGCCCGCCGGACTGCTGCGCTGGGCGCCGAACAACGACTACCAGGAACTCCCGTTGCGGGCCCTGCTGATCGAACGCACCGGCCTTCCGGTCGTCGTGGAGAACGACGCCAACGCCGCGGCGTGGGCCGAAGCGCGCCTCGGCCGCGGTGCCGGGCACGACAACGTGGTCGTCCTCACCGTGGGCACCGGCATCGGTGGCGGGCTGATTCTCGACGGGGCCCTCTATCGCGGACACACCGGCATCGGCTCCGAGGTCGGTCACATCATCGTCAACCCGGCAGGCGGCGACGTCTGCGGCTGTGGGGCGACCGGTTGCCTGGAGGCCCAGGCTTCGGGAACGGCACTCGGACGGATGGCCCGCGAAGCCGTCGCCGCCGACCCCGAGGGTGCGCTGGCGGGCTACGCCACCGGCCCCGACCGGGTGACCGGCGAGACGGTCTTCGCCGCCGCCGAACAGGGCGACCCCACGGCGCGGGCCCTGTTCGACCGGCTCGGCTTCTGGCTCGGCACCGGCATCGCCTCGCTCGTCAACATCTTCGACCCCGAGATCGTCGTCATCGGGGGAAGCCTGGGAGCCACGGGGGAGCACCTGTTCCGTCCCACCCGGGCCGGCTTCGAACGTTTCGTCGTCGCCCGGGAACACCGAAAGGTGCCCCCGATCGTGCCCGCCAGTCTCGGCACCGAGGCGGGCATCGTCGGCGCCGCCCTCCTTGCCCTGGACCAACTCCCCCTGGACCGGACCGACTTCGCGAACAGCGGGGCAACCATCGGCTGACCCCCGCCGCCGAACCCGGTGCGGCCGTGAGCGCGGGCGCCGGGCGATGGGCAGGGGACTGCGGGTGGCCGCCGGGAACGCGCCGCCACCCGCAAGTCCCCCTCCGGCCCCGAGACCGCGGAGCCGATCCGGCTCGGCTGCGCGGAATCGGAGGTGGCATATCCGCCGCCGGCCTCCCGGTCGGTTCCGGTGGCCGACCCGTTCCGGTGTCGGGCCGGGTCCGCCACCCGTTCCGGTGGGCGGCCCGCCCGACGGCGGTTACGGCGCGATCGCTTGTCCCGCGATCGGTTCCGGGCCGTCGGTTCGGGCGCCGGACAGGATGGCGTCGAGCAGGCCGGGATAGCGCGCGTCCAGGTCGTCGCGGCGCAGCGAGAGCAGGTTCTCCCGGCCGGACGGGTGTTGCCAGATGACGCCGCTGTCCCGGAGTACGCGCCAGTGGTGCGTCATGGTCGACTTCGAGGTCACGCCCAGCACGGCCAGCACGCTGCCGCAGTTGTGCTCGCCGCCGGCGTCGAGCACCCGTACGGCGCCCAGGCGGAGCGGATTGCCGAGCGCCGAAAGCACGTTCTCGATCCGGATCCGATCACGGTCCGGGTGGCGAAAGCTCATTCTCCCACTGTACAGCGACATTCGAACAATCGCTTGGCGCGGGCCACTTCACCTGCGCGAATACCGTCTTGGCGCGCCCTGAAACGGTCCCGGTCGAGGGGATCGGTCTTGCCGGACTGTCCGACTGTACGCAATCATTCGTACGGTCGCGATCGGCCGGGCGTCCCTGCCCGTCGGTCGCCGGAACCACGACCGAGACCCGATCACGTGACCCGCGAAGGGGCGTACTCGCATGTCCACTTCATCCGCACCGGCGTCGCCGGGGGCGACCTCCGACACCGCCGGACGACACCTCGGCTGGACGCTGGCGCTGTTGGCTCTGGCACAACTGATCTACGCCCTCGACCTGAACATCGTCTTCGTCGCACTTCCCGAGATCGGCGCGGACCTGGGCTTCCCCGGTCAGACCCAGCAACTGGTGGTCAGCGCATACGTCGTCTTCGCGGGCGGCTTTCTGCTCGTCGGCGGCCGGGCGGCGGACCTGCTCGGGCGCCGGCGGACCTTCGTCGTCGCCCTGCTCGTCTACGCGCTGTCCTCGCTGGCGGGCGGCCTGGCCGCCGACTCGGGCACGATCATCGCCGCGCGCGCCGTGCAGGGCATCGGCGGCGCGCTGTTGCTGCCGGCCACCCTGTCGCTGATCAACACGCTCTTCGAGGAGGGACCCAAGCGCAATCGGGCGCTCGCGGTCTGGGGCGGCGCCGGAGCCAGTGGGCTGACCATCGGCGCACTGCTCGGCGGCGTACTCACCGAGAACTTCGGCTGGCCGGCCGTGTTCTTCGTCAACGTCCCGCTTGCCGGACTGGCCGCGTCGGCCGCGCTGTTCGTGATCCCGCGCGATCCGGCCCGAGGGGCGCGGCGTCGGTTCGACCTCCCCGGTGCGTGCAGTGTGACGGCTGGCTCCACCCTGCTGGTGGCCGCGCTGGTCGAGGGGCCTGAACTGGGTTGGGGCAGCCCGCCGGTGGTCGGCGCGTTCGTGCTCGCCGCCCTGCTGCTCGGGCTGTTCGCCGTCGTCGAGGCGCGCACGGCCGACCCGTTGATGCCCTTCCGGCTGTTCCGCAACCGCAGTCTCACCGTCGGGATGAGCATCACGTTCATCTACATGGCCACCTTCGGCGTGTTGCCGTACTTCCTCACCGTGTTGATGCAAAGCGTGCACGGCTACAGCGCGTTGGAGACCGGACTCGCGTTCCTGATTCCCTCGGTCGCGATCGCCGCCGGCACCCAACTCGGCGAGCGGTCGGCCACCGGGATCGGCACCCGCCGCACGTTGCTGATCGGCTTCGTGATCGGCGCGGTGGGCACGGCCGGGCTCGCCGCGGGGTTCGATGCCGACGCCGGCTACGGCCTGCTCGTACCCGGGCTGGTGGTCTCCGGCATCGGTCAGGGCATCGTGTGGACCGCGATGTGGATCGCCGCCGCCACCGGCACCTCGGCGCAGGAGCAGGGCGTCGCCAACGGGATCGCCTCCACCGCGCTCAATCTCGGCAACGCGATCGGCCTCGCCGTGTTCACCGCGATTGCCGACATCGGCACCGGCGGCAGGACCGGTGACGCCCTGCGCACCGCCACCGCCGACGGCGAGCTCCTGGTGGTCCTGCTCACCGCCGCGGGCATGATCGGCGGCCTGCTCGTCACATTGGCCCTGCGCCGGCAACGTGACGGCGCGGGCGACTCGACGACGGCCGTCGGGACACCCGCGGACGGCGAGGCACTCGCCACCCGCTGACCGGCCCGAGTCCGGTGACCGCGCGCACCCGGTGGAACTTCGCCATCCGGTCCGGCGACGCCGCGGACGGCCGACGCGCCGAGCGTCGACCGTCCGCGCCGGCTCCGGGCGCAAGCGACGGCCGGACGGCCCGGACGGCGCGGCGCTCGACTTCGACGCGGAAGAACGGACCGGGGCGGGTGCGCATCGCTCACATGTCGAACAGGGCGCTGACGCTTTCGCCGTTGTGGATGCGGCGGACGGCCTCGGCGAGGGCCGGTGCGATGGACAGGACCCGGAGCTTGTCGGTGTGTTCACCGGCGGGGATCGGGACCGTGTTGGTGCAGACGATCTCCAGCACATCGGGCTGGTCGGACAGGCGCTTGAGCGCACCGGCCGCGAACAGGCCGTGCGTACACGCGACGCGGATCGAGCGGGCACCCAACTCGCGCAGCCGATCCAGCAGTTCCAGTACGGTGCTGCCCTTGGCGATCTCGTCGTCCAGGACGATCACGTCCCGCCCGGCGACCTCGCCGATCACCGCGCTGATCGCCACCCGGTCGTCGGCGAAGCGCTGCTTGGCGCCGGCGGCGACCTGGGCGCCGAGCATCCGGGCGAAGGCGGCGGCCTCCTTGGCGTTGCCCAGGTCGGGCGAGACCACGGTGGTGTTGGACAGGTCGTAGCGCCGGAAGTGGTCGGCCAGCTCGCGCAGCGCGTGCAGGTGGTCGACCGGAACCGAGAAGAACCCGTGCACCTGCGGCGAGTGCAGCGTCATCGCCAGCACCCGGCTCGCACCCGAGGCGACCATCAGGTCGGCGACCAACCGGCCGCCGATCGAGATGCGCGGCGCGTCCTTCTTGTCCGAGCGGGCGTAGGCGTAGTGCGGCATCACCACGGTGATCCGGCCCGCCGAGGCGCCGCGCGCGGCGTCGCACATCAGCAACAACTCGACCAGGTTCTCCTGGACCGGCGCGACCAGTGGCTGGATCAGGAAGACGTCGTGTTCGCGGCAGTTGGCCTGAAGTTGCACCTCCAGGCAGTCGTTCGCGAATCTGTTCACCCGGGTCGGACTGAGCGGGACACCCAGGTGCGCACAAACCTGGGCGGCCAGTTGAGGATGTGCGCTTCCGCTGAACACGGCGATCTCTCGCACGAACGCTCCTTGTTCCGGTCGAATCGCTGTCGCCATCGAGTCGCAGTCGTCGGCCCGCCGCCAAGAACGATCACCATCGCGGCACCGGCCCGCGCCACATGCTACGGGCCGACCCCCGAGCCCCCGAAACCCCGGACGCCACGGCCCACACCTCTCAACGGCGCTGCACGATAATGCGCCGCGTGAAGACATTACGAACAGTGGTCGTGGGTACGGCGATGATCGTCGTCGTCATCGAAGCCGTCTGGGCCTTCGGGTTCGTGCTGTTCCTGGGCGACGCGATGATTTTCGGCCTGGGCCCGGAGGACGGTACCGCGCCGCCGAGCGAGCGCGAGGTCCTGCCGACGCGCATCCTGATGTGGACCGTGGTCGCGGGTGCCCTGGTGCAGGCCGCGTGGGTGTGGAGGTCGCTCGGTCGCCGGTTGGAGGTGCGCGGCAGCGCGCCGTGGGGCATCGGGTGCGCGATCGTCGCGCACATCGTGGTGAGCGTGCTGTCGGTGGTGGACGGCTCCGGGTGGGCAGCGTGGGTGTTGTGGTTGCCATCGTGTCTGCTGCTGCTCGCGGGAGCACTCACGCGCGACGACGGGGCTCGGACGACCGGGATCGTCACCGCGGCCTGAGGCCGCTCGGCCGCCGGCCGGGTCCGCTTCGCGTTCGTGCCGCGCGATCCGCGCGAACGGATCCGGCCGGCGGGCTGCTCGGCCGGGGATCGACGACCCGCCCTACGGCAGTCGGGCGCCGATCCGCAGCAGTACGTCGCCCGAGCCGTCGGGCGACCGGTGCACCGACCACACTCGTTCGGAGATGGTGGTGCCGCGTTCGGTGCCGTATTCGGCCACCCACAACGTCACGTGCTCGTCCGTGTCGACCAGCACCTGGGCCGTCGTCCGCGAGCCGTCCGCGAACAGCAGGTCGCCCGGCGTCGTCCCGACCCGGTGCGGATCGGTGGTCCCCGGCGCGTGCACCCGCACCAGGCTGCCCGGATACAGGTGTGAACCCGCGGCCCGCAGGACGGGTCGCTCGACGGCGTCGCTCACGCGTGCCGCTCCTTCCCTCGGGTACGCAGCTCGCGCACCGTGACCATCGGGTCCCAGCGGCCCATGCGGTCGCGTACCAGTGGATAGCAGGCCAGGCCCGGCAGCACCGAGGTGAAGTGCCCGACGTCGGGGAACGTCCGGCCTCGGGTGCTGCGGGCGTGTGACACGGCCGGCTCCTCGTCGGACCCGCCGGGTGGACCCGGTGGCCGTCCGCTGCTCGATGGGCGGGGGGCCCGGCGTTCGTGCCGAATCCCCGGCCCATCCAACGCCATCGAGCCCCCCGGCGCTCCCGGTGCTGCGCCCAACGGGTGACCCGCGATTCGGCCGACCGGGCACCCGTGCGGCCGAACTCCCCGGCGGTCAGGCCCAGTCCCAGCCGATGCCCACGAGCCCGGGGCCGACGTCCTGTTCGGCCAGGTGGACCACGCAGTGGCTGCCGTTGAGGGTCAGGTCGCGCCGGTCGGTGCGGGGGGCGCCCGCCGTGCTTCGGGTGAAGCGTCGGCAGTGGACCGGCAGGGCGGCGGGATCGAAGCGCACCTGGAGCACGTATTGCCCGCACGGGAAGGTGAAGCCGCGGACATACTCGTCACTGGGCCCGCCGGTGCCGTCCTCGAAGCCGTAGCCGAAGACGTAGGTGTCGCCGGACCGCAACCGTGCGTCGAACAACAATTCGGCCACCAGCACCGCCGCGTCCCGATTCCAACGCACCCGCCCCACCCGGCAGTTCTCCGTCGCCCGAACCCGGACCTGCTCGGGTGTGCAGCCTCGGTCGCCGATGTGGATGGCGAGGTAGCGGTCCACCCCGTCGCGATGCGCGCGGACCACGTGTTGCGAAGCGCGGTCCAGGAGTTCGCGGCGGGCCCCGACCCGGACCTGTTCGAGCTGACACACCGTGTGCAGGCCGCCGTCCGCCGGTGACTCCAGGTCGGTCAACAACCGGCCCAGCGTGCCGGGCTGTTCCATCACCACCCGGTAGGAGCGCGACGCGGGGCGCGGGGTGACCTCCGGCTCCAACAACCTGGTCAGTGCGTGCGGCGGCAGGTCGAGCACCTCCTCCAACGCCCGTACCGCGCGCAACGATTCGGCGCGCTGCGGCCGGCGCGCCCCCTGTTGCCAGTAGCTGAGGCTGGTCACCCCGACCTGCACGCCCCGCTGGGCCAGCCGGTGCTGCACCCGGTGCAGGGCCAGGCCGCGGGCGGCCAGCGCCGCGCGCAAGGCCAGATGGAACGGACCCGCGCGCAGGGCCCGCGCCAACTCCGCCTCGACCGGCTCGCCCCGGGTATCGGTCCGCGACATCGCTCGCCTCCCTTGTGAACGTTCACCGCGGACCGGTCGGGATCGGCGCTCGCGACCGAGGTGTTCCAGCGGACCGGTCACGCCTCGTTCACACGCCGGTCCAGGCGTTCACACCACCGCTTCACCCCGCATTGAAGCGTCTTGAACACACCGCGACAACACCCGATGCTCCACCTTGCAGCGTCCGGACGCGCACCACGCCCCACCCCGTCCCTCCAGCACGGAAGGAACGCCATGACTCGAACGTCCCCACGCACGGGCCGCATATCCGGCCGTCGAACCTCGGCCCTGACCCTCGCGGTGGTCGCCCTGCTCTCGGCGCTGCTCGCGGTGCCCTCCGCCGCTTCCGCCTCGACCGCGGGCAACTCCGCGCCGCTCGCCTCGGCACCGACCTCGACGGAGCAGGCGCAACCGCTCGCGCTCGCCGCCAAGAGGCTGAACATCACCATGCAGGCCCAGCAGAAGAGCAACTGGTGCTGGGCGGGCTCGGGCAACACCATCGCGACCTGGTACGGGCGCAACTACAGCCAGAACCAGTTCTGCAACGCGGCATTCGGCCGTTCGCAGAGCACCGAGTGTCCCAACTCCCAGGCCACGCTGGGCAACGTGCAGAGCGGGCTGCGCTGGGCCGGGATCAACTCCGGTTCCTACGTGACCGGTTGGCTGCAATACAGCACGGTGCAGACCGAGATCAACGCGGACCGGCCGATCGAGACCCGGATCCAGTGGTCCTCCGGCGGCGGGCACATGCACGTGATCTACGGCTACGACACCGCGCAGAGCTGGGTCTACTGGGGCGACCCGTGGCCGAGCAGCACCCGCTACAACTGGGCCTCGCACAACTGGTACGTGAACAACAACGAGTTCTCCTGGACCCACTCGCTCTACCGGATCGGAGCGTGACGCCATGACCGGAGGCGGCATCAAGCGCCTGTTCGCGGCGGGCACCCTCGCGGCGGCGCTCACCCTGACGCTCACCCCGCAGGCCGCGCACGCCGCGCCCGTACCCGCGCCGCCGGCGCCGGACGCGATCAGCATGGGCAGCGCGCGCGACGTGATCGCGGCGCCCGGCACGCTCGACACGTTGTCCAGGTTCTTCGCCCGCGACGGCGCGCTCGCCGCGGCGGACGCGGCGCCCCGGATCGAGGGCGACGTGGTCGCCGTGTACACGCTGGCCCCGGAGTTCGTCGCGGCCCGGCCGGGGGCTCGGCCGGTGCCGATCGCCCGGCAGGAGTTCCTGGCCGCCACGGTGGTGGCCGCGGACGGTCGCCGGGCGTCGGTGTGGACGGCCGACACCCCGGCCGGCCGGCAGGTGGTCAACATCGCGGATGGTGACGACGAGGCCCGATACGCCGCGTCGGGCGCGAGCCTGTCGTCCGGTGGCATCGTCTTCCGCGAGCCGCAGATCAACGCCTGGTTCGTGCAGAGCGGCGACCGGGTGTTGCCGCTGAACGCCGACGCGAAGCGTGTGGTCGGCGCCGGCGGGACGAGTGTCTCGGCCTACCACGACCGGGTACACCGGGCCTACGCGGACAAGTTGCCCGGCTCCGGCTACGACGCCAAGGGCCTGGCCGGCGGCTTCGGGCCGAACGACACCGGTTCGGGCACCGCACGCCCGGCCGACGACCCGTTCGGCGTCGGACCGACCGCGCTCGCCGGGGTGGGCCTGCTGGGCGTCGCCGGCGTGGGCGGCGTGCTGGTCACGGTTCGGCGGCGCCGCGGCTGATCCGCCGCTCGGTGCCTTCCGGCCGGGCGGGGTCGACGCTCCCCACGTCGACCCCGTTCGGCCGGCCCCGCCACGACCGCACCCGCGTCCGCCGAGCATGCGGGCGTGGGCGCGGTCGTTCCGCCGGACGGGCCTACATGCGCTCGGGCGTCTCGATGCCCAGCAGGTCCAGGCCGCGCGCCAGGGTGCGGGCGGTCAGGTCGCACAGGATCAACCGCGAGCGTCGGACCTCGCCCTCCGAGCGCAACACCGGACACTCCTCGAAGAACCCGGTGAACGTGGTGGCCAAGGCGAACAGGTGGTGGGCGAGGCGGTGGAAGTCCGACGACTCGCCGACCTCCTCGACCACGTCCGGGAAGGCCAGGAGCCTTAGGGCCAGCGCCCGTTCGGCCGGCTCCCGGATCACCAGGGGCCCGGCCGCCGAAGGTGCCTCGCCACCGGCCTTCCGCAGGATCGAACGGGTCCGGGCATGCGCGTATTGAAGATACGGCGCGGTGTTGCCGTCGAAGGACAACATCCGGTCGTAGTCGAAGCGATAGTCCTTGCGCCGATCCCCGGACAGATCCGCGTACTTCACCGCACCGATGCCGACCGCCCGGGCCACCGCCGCCCGTTCGTCCGGGTCCAGGTCCGGGTTCTTCTCGGCGATCGTGGCGGCGGCCCGGGTCACCGCCTCGTCGAGCAGGTCCATCAGCTTGATCGAGGCCCCGGCCCGGGTGCGCAGGATCTTCCCGTCGGAGCCCAGGACGTAGCCGAAGTCGACGTGCTCGACCCGCGGGCCTGCGGCGCCCCGGCCCACGGCCCGCGCGGGGGTCGCATCGTCCCGGTCCGCGTCCCGCGCCCGCGCACCATGCCAGCCCGCGTCCCGCGCCGTCGCGAAGACCATCTCCAGATGCCCGCTCTGCGGTGTGCCCACCACATACAACAGCCGGTCCGCCGCCAGGTCCCGCAACCGATGCCGCAGGGTGGCCAGATCGGTGGTGGCGTACCCGAAGCCGCCGTCGCCCTTGCGCACGATCAGCGGCAGCGGTTCGCCGTCGCGATTGACGAACCCCGCCGGGAAGACGCACTGCGCGCCGGCGCTCTCCCGGAGCAACCCCAGCTCGGCCAACTCCTCGACCAGCGGCGGCAGTCGGTCGTTGTAGCTGCTCTCCCCGCAGAAGTCGTCCGCGGTGAGCCGCACACCGAGGCGGGCATAGACGGCCATGAAGTACTTCTTCGATTCGGTCACCAGGATCCGCCACAACCGCAGCGTGGTCGGATCGCCCGCCTGCAACGCGACCACCCGCTCGCGGGACCGGACCCGGAACGCCTCGTCCGCGTCGAACGCCCGCCGCGCGGCCTGGTAGAACCCGGTCAGATCGCCGACCGAGAGTTCGTGCGCGGCCTCGGACTCACCGACGTCCAGGAGGTGTTCGATCAGCATGCCGAACGGCGTGCCCCAGTCGCCGAGATGGTTGCGGCGCAGCACGGTGTGGCCCTGCCATTCCAGCACCCGCACGGCCGCGTCGCCGATGATCGTCGAGCGCAGGTGGCCGACGTGCATCTCCTTGGCGGTGTTCGGGCCCGAGTAGTCGACGACGATCGTCTCGGGCCGGGCGGTACGCGGCACGCCCAAGCGTTGGTCGGCCGCGATCGCGGCGAGCAGCCGGCCGAGGGCGGTCGGCGCGAGGGTGAGCTCGACGAAGCCGGGTCCGTTGATCCGCACCGCCGAACACAGGTCGTCCAGCTCGGCGTACCGGAGCACCTCGGCCGCGATCTCACGCGCGTCGCGGCCCAGGCGTCGGCCCAGGGCCAGGGCCCCGTCGCACTGGAAGTCCGCGTGCCGGCCGCGACGCAGCACGGGATCGGCGGGCATGCCCGCGACCCGTGCGAACGCCGGGGCCAGCCGCTCGATGAGCAGCTTCTCCGGAGTGACCATGCGGGGAAGCTAGCCCACCGGGCCCGCCGGATTCATGTCATTTTCCCGAGTCGGCGGGGGAGCGGGGTGGGTCAACGGGTCCCGGGTGTCCGGTCGGAGCGGGTGATCCGGTCGAGTTCCGCGTCGAGCGTGCGGGTCGCGGCGGTGGCGTTCAGCCGCTCGGGGTAGAGCAGGACGTGCAGGCTCAGGCCGTCGATCATGGCCAACAACTCGGCCGTGGTCCGGTCCACGTCGACGTCGTCGATCAGTTCGCCGTTGTCCCGGGCGTCGCGCAGGACACCGCGGACGATCACGCTCAGGTCCTCGCGTTCGCGGCGGTTGCTTTCGGCGACCTTCGGGGCGACCAGGCTGCGATGCCACACGGCCGCTTCGAGCACGGTCTCCCGGTGGCGTTCCTCGTCCAGGGGCAGCAGGTCGGCCAGGCCGGCGCGCAGCGCGTCCAGGCCGAAGCGGCCGGCGGTGAGGTCGAAGAAGCGGCGGGCGATCCGGCGATGGGACCAGTGCACGGCGGCGAGCAACACGTCGTCGGCATCGGCGAGGTCGAGCTCCGCCGGCGGGCACTCCAGGGCCGCGGCCACCTCCTCGGGTTCGACCGCACCACCACCCTTGGCCGACACGAGTCGGAACGCGGCGGCGCGCACTCGGTCCTGGTCATGGGCAGCATCCTTGGGACCCGGCATGCCGGCAGCTTAGAGCCTGCCCCACCGATATCGGCGGACCCGACACCCCCCGCGCCCCGCGTGCCCGCCACCACCGCGGTCCCGGGGAAGGGGGCCTACAACACCAGGGACAGCAGGAGCACGAAGCCGCCCCCGACCACCGAGATGATGGTTTCCATCAGCGACCAGGTCTTCACGGTCTGGCCCACGCTCATCCCGAAGTATTCCTTGACCAGCCAGAATCCCGCGTCGTTGAGGTGGCTGAAGAACAGCGAGCCCGCGCCCACGGCCAGCACGAGCAGGGCGGTGTGGGTGCTGCTCATGTCCGCGGCCAGGGGCGCCACCAGGCCCGCGGCCGAAATGGTGGCCACCGTCGCCGAGCCGGTGGCCAGCCGGATCGCCACCGCGATCAACCACGCCAGCAGCAGCGGCGAGACGGCCCAGTCCTGGGATATGTCCAGGATCATCCGGCCGACGCCCACGTCGACCAGGGTTTGCTTGAAGCCGCCGCCCGCGCCGACGATCAGCAGGATGCCGGCGATCGGCAGCAGCGCCTTCTCCACCGTGCCGGACAACCGGTCCTTGGTGAATCCGGCGGCCCGGCCGAGCGTGAACATCGCCACGATCACCGCCGAGAGCAGCGCGATCAGCGGCGAGCCGGCCACGTCGGCGACCCGCTGGACCCGGTTCGCGGGGTCGTCGACGACGATGTCGACCAGCGCCTTGCCGAGCATCAGCACCACCGGGAGCAGCACCGTGCCCACCGTGACGGCGAAGCTCGGCCGCCGCCCCGGGTCCACCGAGGGGCGTTCCGGGACCAGGTCCTGCGGCGGCTCGATATCCACCCAGCGCGCCGCGTACCGGCCGAACAGCGGACCGGCGATGGCCAGCGTCGGGATCGCCACGAGCACGCCCAGCGCGAGCACCACGCCCAGGTCGGCGTCGATCGCGTCGATGGCCGCGAGCGGTCCGGGATGCGGCGGGACCAGGCCGTGCATCACGGACAGGCCGGCCAGCGCCGGGATGCCCACCCGCATCAGCGAGTGGTTGCCGCGCTTGGCCACCAGGAGCACGACCGGGATCAGCAGCACCACGCCGACCTCGAAGAACAGCGGCAGGCCGATGATGCCCGCGATCAGCGCCATCGCCCAGGGCATGGTGCGATCGCTCGCCTTGGCCAGGATGGTGTCCACGATCTGGTCGGCGCCGCCGGAGTCGGCCAGCAACTTGCCCAGGATCGCGCCGAGCGCGATCAGTACACCCACACCCGCGACGGTGGAGCCCAGACCGGAGGTGAAACTGGCGATCGCCTTGTCCAGCGGTGCCGCCGCGACCGCGCCGAGCACCAGCGACCCGATGGTCAGCGCGAGGAAGGCGTGCAGCTTGAACCGGCCGATGAGCAGCACGATCACGCCGATGCCGACCAGGACCGCGAGGCCCAGTTGGGCGTGTCCGGCGGAGGTGATCGGTTCGGCCGGCGCCCCCGCCGCCAACGCCCGCAGGTCGATGGTGCTCACGAAATTCCCTGGTTCGTTTCGAGGCCGCGCAACGCGGCGACGGCCTGCTCGGTGATGGCGTCGGGGCCGGGCGCGACGTCGAGCGCGAGGCCCCGCTCGTCCGGCTCCAGCGCCTGCAGATCGGCGAACTGCGAGTCGAGCAGCGTCTCCGGCATGAAGTGGCCGGTCCGCTCGTGCAGCCGCGCGGCGATCAGCGCGCGGTCGCCGACCAGGTGGAGGGTGACCACCTCGGGCGCCACCCGGCGCAGCCGGTCGCGGTAGGCGCGTTTGAGCGCGGAGCAGCCGACCACGCCGCCGGAGCGCGCGTGTGCGGCGAGCCACTCGCCGATGGAGTCCAGCCACGGCGCGCGGTCCACGTCGTCCAACGGGATCCCGGCCGACATCTTGGCGATGTTGGCGGGCGGGTGGAAGTCGTCCGCGTCCGCGTAGGGCACCCGCAGTTCGGCGGCCAGCAGTCGGCCGACCGTGGACTTGCCCGTGCCGGACACACCCATGACCACCACGACCTGGGGGGCGTTCATCGATACCTCGCTGTCCTTGCCCGGCTCGTGTTCGGGCGCCGTCCCATACCCAAACGCATAGGTACTACTTAATCAAGCTCTTGAAGCAATTAAGTCATACATAATCCAGGGCGTCCGTCGCACCCCGCCCAGTAGGCTGACGCCATGGAGAACGAGGGCCGGGGCTTGCATATGAAGGTGCTGGAGTCCCTCGGGCCGGCCATCGCGGCCGGCGCCTACCCCGCCGGCACGGTTTTGCGCACCGACGAGCTGGAACATCGGTTCGAGGTCTCGCGCACCGTGGTCCGCGAGGCGGTACGGGTGCTGGAGTCGATGCAACTCGTCGAGTCGCGCCGCCGGGTCGGGGTCACCGTGCGCCCACCCGAGCAGTGGAACGTCTTCGACCCGTACGTGATCCGCTGGCGCCTGGCCGGCGCCGATCGTCCGCGCCAGCTCCGCTCGTTGACCGCGCTGCGCTCGGCGATCGAACCCGCGGCGGCGGCGCTGGCCGCCGAGTCCGCGACCCCGGCCCAGTGCGCCGCGCTGACCGAGCACGCGCTGGGCATGGTCTCCACCTCGCGCGGGCGGCAGTTGACGGCGTACCTCGTGCACGACATCGCCTTCCACCGGGTGATCCTGGCCGCGTCGGGCAACGAGATGTTCGCCCGCCTGGGCGACGTGGTGGCCGAGGTGCTGACCGGCCGCACCCGCCACCACGTGATGTTTCCGGACCCGGATCCGAGCGCGGTCACCCTGCACGTACGCGTCGCCGAGGCGGTCCGCGAGGGCGACGCGGCCGGCGCGGAGCGGCTGACCCGCGAGATCACCGTCGGTGCGATGGCCGAACTGGAAGTACTGGCACCGGAGTTCGACTCCGAAGCCGAGCACGCCTGAGCTGCGGCCCGTTCTCGGAGCCGTCGGCAAAAACCGGAAAGATCAACAACATCCCTGTCCGGAAAGGGACTTCACCTCCGTAGACGTGGTTCCGACCATTGACCGAGTGGTCTGGACCACTTAACTTGAAGAACGCACTACGGATGTGAACAACCGGTGAAACAAGACGTACGACGCGGACCCGGACCGTTCGAACGTCCTTCGCATTCACTCGTCCCCTAGGAGAGTTCCATGCGTAAAAGGACCATCCTGACGGCGCTGACCATCCCCGCCGTCTCGTTTCCCCTGATGATGGCCGGTACGGCGGGCGCGCACGGCTGGGTCACCAGCCCGCCCAGCCGGGCCGCCTACTGCGCTCAGGGCACTGTCGCCAACTGTGGTGAGATCCAGTGGGAGCCGCAGAGCGTCGAGGGCCCCAAGGGCTTCCCGGCGCGCGGACCGGCCGACGGCGCGCTCTGCGCGGGCGGTAACAGCCGATTCGCCGAACTCGACGACCCGCGTGGCGGCGCGTGGCCGAGCACCCCGGTGACCTCGGGGTCGAGCAAGACGTTCACCTGGAAGCTCACCGCGCGGCACGCCACCACGACGTTCCGCTACTTCATCACCAAGGCGAGCTGGAGTCCCGGTCAGGCGATCACCCGGGGGCAGTTGGAGAGCACCCCGTTCCTGTCCGTCCCCTACGGCGGAGTGCAGCCGGGCTCGACCGTCTCGCACACCGGCACGCTCCCGGCCGGTCGTAGCGGCAAGGCGGTGATCTTCGCGGTGTGGGACATCGCGGACACCGGCAACGCCTTCTACCAGTGCACCGACGTCACCTTCTGATCGGCCGCTCCCGCTGATCGACCCCGGCCGCCGATCGATCTCTCCCGTCGATCGGCGTCCCTTCCGATCGACCCGTCCCGCCCATCCCACGCCGGGCAGGACGGGAAGGGCCGGTGGGCCGCCGTGCCGCGGCGGCCCACCGGCACGCGCGGACCGCACGTCACCCGCCGCCGGGCCGGGCCCGTACGTGCATGCGCTCGCCCTGCTTGCCGTACAGGCTGAGGAACTCCACCGGCTCCGGCCCCGCGCAGATGAAGGCGTGCGGGGTACGGGTGTCGAACTCGGCGGCCTCGCCCGCGCCGAGCACGAGGTCGTGCGCACCCAGGAACAACCGCAGCCGACCGGACAGGATGTACATCCACTCGTAGCCCTCGTGCGTCTGCAACTCCGGCTCGGTCCCGCCGAGTCCGGGCGGCAGGATCTGTTTGAACGCGTGCAGTCCGCCGCTGTACCGGGTCAACGGAATGATGGTCATTCCGTAGCGCTGGATCGGGCGCGCGTGCACCCGCGGATCGCCGGTCTCCGGCGCGTCCACCAACTCGTCCAGTTGCACGCCGAACGCCTTCGCCAGCGGCAGCAGCAGTTCCAGGGTGGGCTTGCGCTGCCCGGACTCCAGCCGGGACAACGTGCTCGCGGAGATCCCGGTCGTCGCGCTCAACTCGGTCAGCGTGGTGCCCCGCTCCTGGCGCAGGGCTCGCAGTCGCGGGCCGACGGCGGTCAGGACGGAGGTGAGTTCGCCATCGTTCATGGGCACTATTTGCCGACTCGGCAACAAGGTTTGTCAACCGGAGCGGGCCGGGCGGACCATGTCGATCGGGCGCCGAACCACACGTCGCCCGGCCCGGCCGGCCCGGCCGGCGCGCACCCGCCATCGCCACGGAGGACCCCACGATGACCGACGACCGGCACGCCGAGCACACCGAACAGCCCTCGGCGGCGGAGATCTGGGACGCCCGCTACGCGGAGAGCACCCGGATCTGGAGCGGCAAGCCCAACGTCACCCTGGTCCGGGAGACCTCGGACCTGCCGCCCGGCCGCGCCCTGGACGTGGGCTGCGGCGAGGGCGGCGACGCGATCTGGCTCGCCAAGCGCGGCTGGCGGGTGACGGCCATCGACGTCTCCCGGATCGCGCTGGAGCGGGCCGCCGAGCACGCGAAGGAGGAGCAGGTCGCCGACCTGATCGACTGGCAGTGGCACGACCTGGGCGCGACCTTCCCGGCCGGCAGCTTCGACCTGGTCTCGGCGCACTTCCTGCACTCGCACGGCGAATTGGACCGCGACGCGATCCTGCGCACCGCGGCCACCCGGGTCGCGCCCGGCGGCGTGCTCCTGATCGTCGGCCATTCGGGGGTCGCGCCGTGGGAGAAGGACAAGCACCCCGGCGTGGTCCTGCCGACCCCCGCCGAGGTCCTCGCCGCGCTCGAACTCCCGGTGGCGCAGTGGGCGGTGCTGCGCAACGAGGAGCACGAGCGGATCCAGAACGACCCCGAGGGCCGCCCGACCACCCGCACGGACAACACGCTGATGGTGCGCCGACTGGCCGACTAGACCCCGCTCGGCGCGTGCGGTCGGCCGGCCTCGTGGGTGACCGAGCAGCGCTCCGTCGCCTCGTACCGGATCCGGCTCAGGCCGCCGTCGGCCCACCGCACGTCCACCCCCGACGCCGTCGCGCTCACCTGCGGCGCCGGGGTGGGCGTCGCATCCGCCCAGGTCAGCGCCAGCACGGACACCAGCGGCTCGGCCGCCACCGTGCCCTCCAGCACGGCCAGTTCGGCCCGCTCGCCGAACGCGGTCCCGTGCGGTGCCGAGCCGACGGCCGCCCGCTCCCACCCGTGTGCGCCGGTGAGTGTGCCGTGCACCGACGTGGTGCGGACCCACGCGTCGAGACCCGCGGCCGAGGAGCGCAGTTCCTCGCCCGCCGCGGGCGCCGGCGCCCATCCGCTCTCCCGCACCGCGGTGCCCGCCGGCGCCCGTACGAGGTGCACGCGCACCTCGTACGGGCCGCGCACCACGCTGACCGACACGATCCGGGTGCCCGGGACCGGCTGCCCGTCGAGCGTGGGCGAGTGCGCCGAGGCCGCCCACCCGGGACCCGCGCCCAGTGGCTCGATCCGGCCACGCTCGGTGACCCGGCCGGCCAGTACCAGCCCGATGTGGTTGTCCGCCGGATCGCCGCCGCGGGTGGGGCCGGTCATCGTCGAATAGGCGAGCCGCGCGTACAGCGGATCGTCGGCGTCGAGCGCGGCGGTCGGCCCGACCGGCTGGTGGTCGGCGCCGTGGTTGACCAACCGGGCCACCCCGTGCCCGGAGTGTACGAGCAGCCCCGGCCCCGGCAGGCCGAGTACCGGCTCCGGGTCCGCGTGCTCGGCCGGCCCGGCGCTCTCGTACGCGGTCCACACCTCGTGCCGCTCGGGCAACAGCAGGCCGACGAAGCCCTTGGCCGCCCAGTACGGCGACGCCGAACCCGAGTAGGGCTGCACGGTCGCGGCGTCCGGGCCGTACCAGCCCAGCGAGAGCAGGCCGTCGCGGGCCGCGCCCCGGTCCAGGAAGTGTCGCAACACGCCACTGGCCAGGCGGCGGGTGGTGCCCGGCGGGTACGGCGTGGCGTCGACGAGCGCGCCCAGCCACAGCGGGGCCGCCGCCGCGAACCGGTAGGTGAGCGATCGCCCCTGGTGCAGCGGCGCGCCGGTGCGGTCGAAGAGCCGGCCGTAGCCGATCAGGAACTCGCGCAGCCGCTCGCGCCGGACCGGATCGGCCGGCGCGCCCGCGACCGCCGCGCACAACAGCGGATACAGGTGCATGGCCCAGCCGTTGTAGTGGTCGAAGTAGCGCCCGGCGCCGTCGGTGTACCACCCGTCGCCGACGTACCACTGCTCGATCCGGGCCAGACCCCGATCGATCGCGGCCCGGGCCTGCTCGGTGTGCCGCTCGGCCGCCTCCAGGAAGGTGCCCACCGCGACCGGGAAGAGCCACCAGTTGTTGTCCACCGGTTCGTGCCGCAGCGCCCCGGCCAGCCAGTCGGCCGCCCGCTCCCGGGTGCCCTCGTCGAGCCGGTCCCACAACTGATCCTTCGTCAGGTGCAGCGCCAGGGCCACCGACGCGGCCTCGACCATCGCCTGGCCACGATCGACCACGGCCGGCCAGGACTGCGGATCCGCCGTACCCGGCGCGGCCGTTCCGGTGCGCAGCCCGTCCGCGTACGGCTCCAGCAGGTCCGCCGGGACGGGCCGGCCGGAGGCGGCGGTGCCGGCCGCGCGCAGCGCCGCGAGCAGGAACGTCCGGGCGTAGCCCTCCAGGCCGTCCGAGCGCTCGCCGGACCAACTGGTGCGCCCGGGCAGGGTGATCAGCGCGCCGCCCGGCGAGCGGTACGGGCGCACCGCGGCGAGCAGACCGTCGGCCACCGCCTCCCAGTGCGCGCGGGTCCAGCCGGTGTACGGGCTCAGCACGCGGTCCTCCGGCGGCAGCACGAAGGGGTGCGGTGTGTTCACGGATCTCCTCGACTGGACGCGCCCGGGCGTCGACACGCTAGGCGGGGTCGATCGATCAGGTCAAGAGTCGGTTTGATCGAACGATCCTTTTCAATCAAAATCGAATGGCGATGCCCTAGGCTGAGCCGGTGGCCGGACAGCAGCCGGGCGCAGGGGGGCACGGCCCGGTCCGGGCGTGCGCTGATCGGAAGGACGACGTCCACGGTGTTGGCGGAACAGCGGCAGGAACTCATTCTCAGGACGGCCCGCGAGCAGGGCAGCGTCAAGGTGGTCGAGATCGCCGAGGAACTGGGCGTGTCCCTGGTCACCGTGCGGCGCGACGTGACCGCCCTGGTGGCGAGCGGCCTGCTGGCCCGGGTGCACGGCGGGGCCACCCTGCCGCACGCGCGCCCGGCCGCGGCCGAGCCCGGCCGGCCGGTCGCGAACGGCCACGACGGCCCGACCGTGGGCATGCTCGTCCCGTCCGCCACCTACTACTTCCCGGAGGTGGTGCGCGGCGCCCGGGACGCGGTCGAGGCGATCGGCGGCCGGCTGGTGCTCGGTATCTCGCGCTATCTGCCCAGCGAGGACCGGGACCAGGTGGACCAGCTCCTGCGCGGCGGCGTGGACGGGTTGCTGCTGACCCCCTCGCGCGCGCCGGGACCGGGCGGCGAGGACGCGTGGATGGGCGAACTCCCGGTGCCCGTCGTCCTGGTGGAGCGCCGGGCCGAGATCGGCTCGGGGCTCGAACACCTGGACCGGGTGGCCTCCGACCACGCGCTCGGCGCGGCGCAGGCGGTCCGCCGACTGGGCGCACTGGGCCACGAGCGCATCCTGCTCGTGGCCCGGCTGGGCAGTCCGACCACGCCGGCCGTACACGCCGGCTACACCGCCGCGATGGCCGCGCTGGGGCTGACCCCGCCGGATCCGGCCGGGGTGGAGACGCCGCATCCGGGCGAGGACGCGGACGGCTTCGACCGGGCGGTCACCCGGGTGATCGAGGCGGCCCGTTCGGGGGCGGCCACCGCCGCGCTCGTGCACAACGACCAGGACGCCCTGCTCCTGGTGTCCCGGCTGCGCGCGGCGGGCCTGGAGGTGCCCGGTGACCTGGCGCTGATCGCCTACGACGACGAGGTGGCCGCACTGGCCGATCCGCCGCTGAGCGCGATCGCGCCGGCCAAGCACGAGGTCGGCCGGATCGCGGTCGAGTTGCTCGCCGCGCGGCTGGCCGACGGGGACGACGGGCGCGCGCCGCGGCACATCTCGCTGGTGCCCAGGCTGCGGCTGCGGGCCACCACCGAGCCGGCGGCGATGGAGGATCCGACCGAGTCGAACCACCCGATCGGGTCGACTCGAACAAACGAAAGCAACCAAGCCACTCTGTGATCGAACGATCATAGCGAGTTTCGTTTTTCATCGATTGTTCATTTGCTCTTGACGCTGTTCGCTCCTGACCGAATGATGCTCGCTATCGCCTTCGATACACGTTCGACCCAGGAGCGTCCATGCAGCGCACATCCATCAGACTCGGCACGGCTCTCGTCGGCATAGTCACCGCCCTGAGCCTCGTCACCGGTTGTGGCGGCGGCGGCGACAAGAAGAAGGACGCCGGGGCCGCCCCCGCCGCGTCCGGCGGCGGCCCTGGCCAGAAGCAGGAACTCACCTTCTGGTCCTGGACCAAGGGCACCCAGGAAGTCGTGGACGCGTTCAACAAGTCGCACCCCGACATCCAGGTCAAGTACGAGCAGATCCCGTCCGGCAACGCCGGCGGCTACGCGAAGATGGCCAACGCGGTCAAGGCCGGCAACGCGCCCGACGTGCTGACCATCGAGTACCCGCAACTGCCGGACTTCGTCAGCCAGGGGGCCGTGCAGGACCTCACGTCGAAGGTGTCCGGTCTCAAGTCGAAGTTCCCCGCGTCGGTCAACAAGCTGACCGAGCTCGGCGGCAAGACCTGGGCGGTGCCGCTGGACGCCGCGCCGATGGCGCTGTACTACCGCAAGGACTTCTTCACCGACCACAACATCCCGGTCCCCAAGACCTGGGACGAGTACCGGGCCGCCGCCGAGCAGGTCAAGAAGGCCGACCCGAACGCCCGGATCGGCACCTTCTACCCGGACGACCCCAGCACCATGGCCGGGCTGACCTGGCAGGCCGGCGGCGCCTGGTTCGGCACCGAGGGCGACGCGTGGAAGGTCTCGCTGACCGACCCGAACTCGCGCAAGGTCGGCGAGTACTGGAACAAGCTGGTCTCCGACGACCTGGTGCGCGTGCAGCCCTCGTTCAGCCAGCAGTGGAACGCCGACCTCAAGAGCGGCGGCACCGTCGGCATCGTCGGCGCCTCGTGGAGCGCGGGCGTGCTCAAGAGCAGCCAGCCCGACCTGGCCGGCAAGTGGGCGGTCGCGCCGCTGCCGGACTGGGGCACCCCGTCCAACGGCATGCTCGGCGGCTCGACCTTCGCGGTGAGCAAGGACAGCAAGAAGGGCAAGGCCGCGCTCACCTTCATCGAGTGGATGACCACCACCAAGGAGGGCATCTCCGCGCGGATCGCCAGCGGCACCTCCAGCGCGTACCCGGCCGCCACCGAACTGGTGCCCACCGCGGCGCAGTACTTCGACACCGGCTACTTCGGCAAGCAGGACATCTACCCGCTGTTCACCGAGGCGACCGGGAAGATCGGCGCCAACTGGACCTGGGGACCGTCGATGACCCAGACCAACACCATCCTCAAGGACCAGTTCGGCAAGCTCTCCAGCGGCGGCAGCATCGTCGGCGCCCTGGAGGAGGCCCAGCGCACCACCGTCGAGGACCTGAAGAAGCGCGGCATCTCGGTCAAGAGCTGACCGCTCGCCCCTGCGCGGCCGGCCCGTCGGCCCGACCCGTGATCCGCAGGCCCCCGGTGCGCCGCGCGCCGTCCCGCACCGGGGGACCGCCACGAGGAAGCAGTTCCATGAACACATCCCTGCGCGCCGGACGCCGGCGCCGGAAGACCACCGCCGCGCTGTTCCTGACCCCGTTCTACGTCCTGTTCATCGCCACCATGGTCGTGCCGATCGGTTACGCGATCTGGCTCAGCCTGTTCACCGAGAAGACCTCGGGCCTGGGTTTCGGCGGCACCAGACGGGTGTTCAGCGGCTTCGGCAACTACGCCGACGCGCTCGGCGACGAGAAGTTCCGCGACGGTTTCGTCGCGATCGGGCTCTACTGCCTCCTCTACATCCCGGTGATGGTCGGCACCGCCCTGGCCCTGGCCCTGCTGTTGGACTCGGCGCTGGCCCGGGCCCGCCGGTTCTTCCAGCTCGCGCTGTTCCTGCCGCACGCGGTCCCGGGCATCATCGCCGCGTTGATCTGGGTCTACCTCTACACCCCGGGCCTGAGCCCGGTCGTGGAACTGCTCGAATCCGGCGGACTGCACTGGGACTTCCTGGCCTCGGACACCGCGCTGTTCTCGATCGTCAACATCGCCACGTGGGAGTGGATCGGCTACAACATGATCATCTTCTACGCCGCGCTCCAGGCGATCCCGCGCGAGGTGGTCGAGGCGGCCACCGTCGACGGCGCCGGGCCGGTGCGCATCGCGGTCTCGGTGAAGATCCCGATGATCCGCGCCGCCGTCGCGATGACGATGTTGTTCACCATCATCGGCTCGCTGCAACTGTTCACCGAGCCGTCCATCCTCAGCGACGCCAACCCGGCCGTCGGCAGCTCCTGGACACCCAACATGTACGCCTACTCGGCCGCCTTCCGCGCCAACGACTTCGGCCTCGCGGCGGCCGCCTCGGTGCTGCTCGCGGTATTCGCCGCGGCGCTGTCGTTCGGCGTCACCCGCCTGTCGTCCGGACGGAGGACCGCATGAGCACCACCGTGCAGCAGCCGGACGGGGCCGCGGCCCCCGCGCCCGCACCGAGCCGTACCCCCGCGGCCAAGCCCGCCCGTCGGCCGCGCCCCAAGGGCCGCGCCACCGAGGCGCTGATGGGCAAGGTCGCCGTCAACGGCGCCCTGGTGTTGGTCACGCTCTACATGATGTTGCCGCTGGCCTGGTTGCTGATCGCCGCGACCAAGGACATGGGCGGCCTGTTCGGCGGCGACGGCTTCGCGTTCGAGGGCTTCCACTTCACCGAGAACGTCAAGGCCGTCAGCACCGAGGGCGACGGCGTCTACTGGCGCTGGTACCTCAACAGCCTGCTCTACGCCGGCGTCGGTGCGGCACTCGGCTCGTTCATCAGCGTGCTGGCCGGATACGCCTTCGACAAGTTCGACTTCCCCGGGAAGGAGAAGTTGTTCGGCGGCGTGCTGCTGGGCGTGCTCGTGCCCACCACCGCCGTCGCGCTGCCGCTGTACCTGCTGGCGTCCAAGGTGGGTCTGGTCAACACCTTCTGGGCGGTGTTCATCCCGGTCATCGTCAACCCGTTCGGGGTCTACCTGGCCCGGGTGTTCAGCGCCGGCTACATCCCCGGCGAGGTGCTCGAAGCCGCCCGGATGGACGGCGCCGGCGAGATTCGCACCTTCTTCTCGGTCGCCATGCCGATGATGATGCCGGGCTTCGTGACCATCTTCCTGTTCCAGTTCACCGCGATCTGGAACAACTTCTTCCTGCCCCTGGTGATGCTCTCCGACCAGAAGTTGTACCCGGTCAGCCTGGGTCTGTACTCGTGGAACACCAACGCGCACGCCTACCCCGAGTTCTATCCGCTGGTCATCACCGGATCGTTGATGGCCGTGGTACCGCTGGTCGTCGCCTTCGTCTCGCTCCAGCGCCACTGGCGTGCGGGCCTGTCCGCGGGGAGCGTCAAGTGAGCAACGGCACCACCCGATTCGAGCCCGCCGCCGGCGCGTCCGTGCCGGTACGACACCGGCCCCGACTCCTGCTCGCGATGGACCCCTCGGTGGCCGGTCGCATCCTCGACGCCGAGGCGCGCGAGCGGCTGAGCGCGCTGGCCGAGGTCGATCTCGACCTGATCGCGGGCGACTTCGACAACCCCGCGGCCGCCGCCGCGCTCGCCGAGGCGGAAGTGCTGTTCACCTGCTGGGGCAGCGCCCCGCTGGACGCCGCGGTGCTGGCTCGGGCACCACGATTGCGCGCGGTCGTGCACGCGGCGGGTTCGGTCAAGCACCACCTGACCGACGCCGCGTGGGAGCGCGGTCTGATCGTCTCCTCCGGCGCGGCGGCCAACGCGCTGCCGGTGGCCGAGTACACCGTCGCCGCCGTGCTGTTCGCCAACAAGCGGGTGTTGCGGATCCGGGACGCCTACCGCGCGGAACGGCGCCTGGTGGACTGGGACGCGCGCTTCCCGGGGTTCGGCAACTACCGGCGCACCATCGGCATCGTCGGCGCCTCCCGGATCGGCCGGCGCGTGCTCGAACTGTTGCGCCCGTTCGACTTCGAACTGCTGCTGCACGACCCGTATGTGACTCCCGATCAGGCCGAGGCACTGGGCGCGCGTGGGGTGGACCTGGACGAACTGGTCCGGCGCTCGGACGTGGTCAGCGTGCATGCCCCCGAACTGGAGTCCACCCGACACCTGCTGGACCGCCGCCGGCTGGCGCTGATGCGCGACGGTGCGACGCTGATCAACACCGCCCGAGGCTCCCTCGTGGACCAGGACGCACTCACCGAGGAACTGGTCACCGGCCGCCTCGACGCGGTCATCGACGTCACCGAACCCGATGTCCTCCCGCCCGCCTCACCCCTGTACGACCTGCCCAACGTCCTCCTGACCCCGCACATCGCCGGCTCCCTGGGCGGCGAACTGCGTCGCATGGTCGCCCACGCCCTCGACGAACTCGACCGCTACACCCGGGGCCTCCCCTTCACCCACGCCGTCGAGGCCGCCACCCTCACCCACTCCGCCTGACTCCCCGCCGCCGGCCGAGCCACCCCCGCTCGGCCGGCGCCCGAGGCCATCTCGGGGCGCGCCACGCTCGGGGTCGGCCGAATCCCTCCAGCCCGGCCGGCGCTTGAGGCCAACGCACGGCGACCGGACGCACGAGTTCGGCCGGATCCAACCAGCCCGGCCGGCGCTCGAGGCCACTGCGGCCCACAACATGCGTACAACGGCCCGGCGGTACCGGTGCCGCGATATCCCTCGATCGCCGCCGCGTACAACAACGTCGGAGTCGGCGACGACGCCAACCCGAGCACCGGCGGCTTCGGGCTGTCCGGACGCAGCTACCATCCGGAAGCGGGATGCCGCCCCCGGCGACGGTCCGGCTGCGCGATCGGTGGCCGTCGATCCGACCGCCGTGGTTGCGATGGTGGATGAAGTACCGCTCACAGCAAGCGAGTTGCGCCGGGCTGCGGTGCGGCTGCGGGCCGAGGTGCTCGCCGAGTCGCCGATCACCGGGACGCGCGTCGACTACTGGCGGACGCCGATCGCGGGCCGGACGCCGCACGAGGTGCCGACCGAACGGGCGTTGCGCGCGGCGAGCACGGATTCGGTACTGCGGCACTGGGCGCAGCAGGCCGGCGTGTCGGCCGACCCGACCGAGGCGGGCTTCCGGGCCCGCTTCGACGCCGAGAACGCGCGCCGGGCGGCGGCCCGGTCGGCCGGGCAACCGGTGCCGGGCGTGCCGGGCTACGACGAGGACGGGTTCGCGCGCAACGAGACGGCCGAACTCTCCCGTGCACTACGCGAGTCGCCGTCGGTCGGGCAGGCGGAACCGGCCGAGTCGCGGCTGCGCGATCGTGGTGCCGAACCGGCCCGTGCCGCCGGTCCGTCGGCCCGGGTGCCGCCGTTCGAGCAGGCCCGCGACCGGATCCGGCTCGACCTCCTGGCGACCGCGTTCGACGGGGAGTCGGCGCGACGGGTCGCCGCCACGCACACGATCGCCCTTCCGGGGCGGACGCGGTGATCGCCCAAGCCGAATAGCCCGGAGCGGAGGCGGTGCAGGCACCGCCGTCGCCTCCGCCGCTCGCGCAGCGCAGCGCCGTGCGGGGTGCGCTATGCCGAGTCTCGGGCGTCCTCGACCGACCCGGCGACGGGTTTCGCGTCGGTGAAGGTCACCTCCTCGGCGTGCGCGACGATCTCGACCTCGTCGCCCAGCGCCCATTCGGCCACCCGGGAGACCATCGGCGCCGGTACCGCCTCGCTGATGCCGGGCGCGGCCGGGATGTCGTACGTCGCGTGCGCGTCGTGCGGCAGCACCACCCGATAACCACGCTCCAGCGCCGCCCGCGCGGTCGCGCCCACGCACATCTCGGACATCACCCCGCAGACGGCCACCCCCGTCACGCCGGCCCGGGTCAGCAGGTCGCCCAGCGGCGTACCGTCGAAGCCGTCGTCCTCGGTCTTGCGGATCACCACCTCATTCGGACCGGCCTTCACCGGCAACCGCAACTCCCAGCCGGGCGTGCCGATTTCGTCGTCCGCGCCGACCGGCCCGTCGTTCTGGAGGTGCACCACGAGCGCCCCGCCCGCCCGGGCCCGGCCGATCAACGCGGCGACCCGTTCCACCACGCGTTCGGCCGCCGGTACCGCACCGGCGCCGGTGACGAAGGCCACCTGTACGTCGACGACGAGCAGGGCGGAAACGGGTTCGATCTTTGTTGTCATGGCATCCCATCCTGCCTGCCGAGCCCTCCCGCGTGCTCAGCGCCCGGTCGTCCCGTCGACCAGTTCGCGGATGATGTCCGCGTGACCCGCGTGCCGACCGGTCTCCTCGATCAGGTGGGTGAGTGCCCAGCGCACGCTCGGCGACCGGCCCGAACGACCCGGCCGGGGCAGTGGCGCGCCGAGATCGGTGCAGGCGTCGAGAACCTCGTTCGCGCGCTCCACGGTTGCCCGGTAGCGGGCGACGACGTCGGCGACACCGTCCTGCGGGGCCGGCCGGAACGTCGCCTGCCAGTCGGTGACCCGTGCCCCGAGGAACGTCACGCTCTCCACCGCGACCAGATGGTCGAGCAGGCCGAGCAGGCTCGTGCCCGAGGGCACCGCCGCCGTGCGGACCGCAGGCTCGGGGGCTCCGTCGATCTTCGTGACGATCGAGGTACGCAGGTAGTCGAGGAATCCGCGCAGGACGTCGGCTTCGTTGTTCGCCGTGCGCGGCGGCGGGGTGTCCTTGCGGCGGGCGGCGGTGGGTACGGGATTCTCCATGCCGCCACTGTCGGCCGACGGGTCACCGAGTGGCGAGGATCCTTGCCGTTTCGGCAAGCTGGTCCCATGGATCAGGCAATGGAGAACGTGCTCGACGCGGTCGGCCCGAGGTTGCGTGCCGTGCGGCGGGCGCGCGGCATCACCCTCGCCGAACTGTCCGCGACCACCGGAGTGTCCGAAAGCACCCTGTCCCGCCTGGAGAGCGGTCGGCGACGGGCGACCCTGGAGTTGTTGCTGCATCTGTCCCACGCCTACGACGTCCCGCTGGACGATCTCGTGGGGGCGCCGCGCGCCGGCGATTCCCGGGTCCACCTGAAGCCGATCCGGCGGTTCGGGATGACGTTCGTACCCCTGTCCCGGCGGCCGGGTGGAACACAAGCCTTCAAGATGATCATTCCCGCGGTGCCGAAGCCCCTCGAACCGACACCGCAGACCCACGAGGGCTTCGAGTGGCTGTACGTCCTCAACGGCACTCTGCGACTGGTGGTCGGAGAGCGTGACACGACGGTGCAGGCCGACGAAGTCGCCGAATTCGATACCTCGTTGCCGCATTGGCTGGGCAGCGCGGACGGCGGCGCGGTGGAGTTGCTCATCCTGTTCGACCTGCAGGGTGTGCGGGCTCACGTACCGGCCGAGCGCCCTACGTCGCCGGGTCGGCCGTCTTCTTCGTCAGGTGGTCCGCGTCGACGAGAGCGGTGATCAGCCGGTCCAGCACGGCCAGGTCCGCCGGGGGCAGGTCGCGGAGGAAATCCGGGGGGTCGTCCAGGATGCCGCGGGCGATCTGCGCGATGCGTTCGCCCTGCGGGGTCACCGCCACCATGCGCTGTCTGCGGTCGGTGGGGTGCACGGTGCGTTCGATCAGGCCGCGGCGTTCGAGGTCGTCGACGACCAACGTCGTGTACGGCTTGTCGGTGGCCAGCCGGGTGGCCAGTTCGCGCATGGACATCGGGCCGGCGGCGATCCGGCGCAGCGCCTTGACCCGGACGAAGCTCAGCCCGGTCGCCTCGGTGACCGCGCGGCGGCGGTCGTGGCGTTCCAGGACCAGGGTGTGCATGCCCTTCCAGACCCGTCCCGCGGCATCCGAGGGGGCGTCGCTCGCCGCGTCGTGTGCGGGGGAACCGGTCATGGCCTCACGTCCGTCGTCTCGGGCGCCCCGACGGGCACCGCCGCGGGCATCAGTTCCGCCCCTGTGCGCTCGGCCGTGCGCAGGGCTCGGCGACCCGTGGTGAGCATACCGAGGAGCGCGACGGCGCCGGCGCAGCCCAGCACGATCCACCATCCGGTGTGCGTCGCGGCGGCGAGACCGGCGCCGCCGGGCGCGGAGGCGACGGAGGTCACCGTGGTGCCGACCACCGCGACCCCGAAGGACTGGCCGACCTGGCGACTCGTCGACGCGATCGCCGCGGCCACGCCCGCCTGGGCACGTGGCATGCCGGACACGGCGGTGTTCGTGATCGGCGCGTTGACCAGCCCGAAGCCGACGCCGAACACGCAGTACGCGGCGACCAACCGCACTGTGGAGGTGTGCTCGGTAAGCCCGACGAGCAACGCCGCGCTCGCCGCCATGGCGAGGCCGGCCACCACCAGCGGTACACGTGGACCCACCCGGGCCACCAACCGACCGGAGATCGGCGCGAACACGATGGTCAGGAGCGCCATCGGCAGCGTGAGCAGGCCCGCCTCGGTCGGCGAGTAGCCGCGCGCGTCCTGGAGATAGAGCGTGTTCAGGAAGAGGAATCCGGACATCGACGCGAACGTGCACACCGCGATCACGGTCGCGCCCGTGAACGGCACGCTGCGGAAGAAGCGCAGATCGAGCAAGGGTTCCGCGCGCCGCGGCGACCAGTACAACAGCCCCGCCAGGCTCCCCGCGGCGACGATGAACAGCGTGACGATCAGCGGCGAGGACCACCCGGCCGCGCGGCCCTCGATGATCGTGTAGGTCAGCGACAACAGGAACACGAAGACGAGTACCTGGGAGACCGGATCCGCCCGCCTGGGCCGCGCGGCCTTGGACTCGGGCACGTACAACGCGGTGAGCACGATGGCGACCAGTGCGACCGGCAGATTGATCCAGAACACCGACCGCCAACCGGCCGCGTCGACCAACGCGCCGCCCACGATCGGCCCGAGCGCCATCGCGACGCCGATCACCGCGCTCCACGCGCCGATCGCCCGGGCGCGTTCGCGGGGTTCGGTGAAGGTGTTGGTGATGATCGACATCGCGACCGGGTTGAGCATCGATCCGCCGACGGCCTGGACCACCCGGAACGCGATCAACCACTCCAGCCCCGGCGCCAGGCCGCACAACAGCGAGCCCGCGGCGAACAACACGAGTCCGGTCTGGAAGACCCGACGCCGACCGATGCGATCGGCCGTGGACCCGGCCGCCATGAGCAGTGCGGCCAGCACCAACGTGTAGGCGTCGATGGTCCATTGGAGCTGCGACACCGAGGCGTCCAGATCGCTGCGGATGGCGGGCAGGGCCACGTTCAGGATGGTGTTGTCGAGTCCGACGATGAACAGGCTCAGGCAACAGGTCGACAGGACGACGAGCTTTTCGCGTCGGCTGGTCTCGGTGAGCGCCACGTACCACCTCAATCGTTACTGTTATACAATCATTATGTTTGTACAACCAAACGCGAGTGGACGTCAACCGATGTCGTGCGGCCCGTGCCGCCCGATGCCTGCGGTCGTCGGGGCGATCCGTCGTCCCGGGCGTTGACAGGGGGCTCGCAACGGAGGTGAATGGGGGTGGAACCTTCGTGCCTGCGAACGGTGTTCCGCTGGTTCCGGTTGCCCTCGTGCGCGCCGGGCCGTCCGCGCACGGGGCGCTCCCCGGGTTCCGACGTCCGGGGATCCGCACGCCTTCGCAGCGTCAGGAAGGGCTCCGATGTACTCGTGCCCGAGCTTCACCGTCACCACCGTCCTGGCCGCCTCGTCAGCCGTGATCACCGTGTCCGGGGAAATCGACGTGGACGCGGTACCCGAACTCGAATTCGCCTTGGACCGCTGCCTCGACCAACGGTCCGGCGTGATCCGCCTGGACCTGGGCGCGGTGCGATTCTGCGACTGCGCCGGCCTGAGCGCGCTGTTGCGGGCCCGGCTGCGGGCGTACGGCCTGGGCTCGACGCTGCTCCTGCACGACGTCCCGCCGGCGGTGGCCCGCCTGCTGACCCTGACCGAGACCGACGAACTCTTCGAACGACGGGTCGCGGCAGCCTGACCCGCCTCGCAGCCCGCCCGAACGCGGACCGTGGGCATGGGACTGCGAGGCCGGCGTGGGTCGGGTGGTGCCGTCGGTGTCGGTGTTGTGACCGCGAGCAGGACCTCGCCGAGCCGCGCCGGGTCGAGCCCGAGGCGGCCACCGGGTCCGCGTCCGAGAGGTGAGCGAACCCGCCGCCCGCGACGCTTTCGCAAACGGCACCCCCCGGCCTCTCCCGACTCGCGACATGCACCACCTCGCCTACCGCGACCGGCTCGCGACCAGGGCGTGGGCGGATCTCGGCGCGGCGGGCGAGGCTCGGCGGTGCGTGGTTCGGCTCAGGTGGTCGGGGTCCGGCGGGTGGCCCAGATGTGGCGTTCGGGGGACAGGGGGTCGGGGGTGACTCGGGGGGTGGTGTCCCAGGTCATCGTGTTGCGGTCGTCCCGGGTGTAGCGGGGCCACCGGGGGCCCGGGTCGAGGTCGCGGACGAAGGCGACCCAGGCGCCGTGCATCGCGTCGGCCAGGGCTTGGGGTGCGTCGGGGCCGGTTGCGTTCTCCGCGCCCTCGGCGGCCAGCAGGTCGAAGGCGAAGGGCAGGTCGAGGCAGTGGAAGGCGTGGCCGCCGAACATCGGTGCGGAGGAGAGCCATTCGAAGGCGTACAACCAGGTCGGCCGGTCCTGGCTCGCGCGGGCCTCGGCGATGGCGACGGCGGTGGCGCGGAACAGGGTGTCGGTGAGCGCCTGGCCGATCACCTGGGCGGGGGTCGCGCCCTCGTGCAGGGCGAGGTAGGCCGTGATGCCCTCGGGGGGCAGGCCGAGCGAGTCGAGCATGGCGACGGCGGCCTCGACCGGGGCGTCCGACATGCCGAATTCGGCGGCGGCGTTGAACTCGTGATGGGTGGCGCCGAGCATCATCGGCGCGGGTGTGGCCGAGCCGTCCCGGAACGCGACGTGCACGTCCTCGGGGATCAACTCGCCGTCGGTGAACGGCGCCAGCAGCAGGCCGGGCAGTGCGGCGGAGCCCTCCTGGGGCGCGGTGAGCAGGTCCTGGAGGTCCTGTAGGTCGTCGTGCGAGAGGTCGCGCAGCGCGGCGGCCGTCGCGGGCAGGCCGGTGCGGGCGGTGAAGAGTTCGGCGACGGCGAGGCCGGCCGCGCGGCTCTGCGGTTCCATCACCGCGCCGGAGACCGAAATGCCGGCCCGGAAGAGTTCGTACGCGGACGGCGTGGCCATCAGCGTCTGCACCGCGCCGCCGCCCGCCGACTGGCCGGCGATGGTGACCTTGGCCGGATCGCCGCCGAAGGCCGCGATGTTGTCCCGGACCCAGCGCAGCGCGGCGATCCAGTCCAGCACGCCCCGGTTGTCGGGGGCGCCCTCCAGGTGCAGGAAGCCCTCGATGCCCAGGCGGTAGCCGAGCGAGACCAGGACCACGCCGTCCCGGTTGAACGCGGCCCCGTCGTACCACGGGCTGGCGGCGGAGCCGGCCACGAAGCCGCCGCCGTGGATCCAGACCAGCACCGGCAGCGCGGCGTCCGCGCTCGGATTCGGGGTGAACACGTTTACCCCGAGTACGTCGTCGCCGGGGATGGACGGCTCCGGGATGATCGTCGGCCCGTCGCCGAACGCGCGGCGCTGTGCGGTGGGGCCGTACGCGGTGGCGGCCAGCGGCTCGATCCACGCCTCGGGCGCCTCGGGCGCGGCGAAGCGTAGGTCGCCGACGGGGGGCTTGGCATAGGGAATGCCGAGGAAGCGGGCGGACGCACCCTGCCAGAAGCCCTGTACGGGGCCCAGGGTGGTGGTGACGAGCGGCTGCTGGGACACGGGGTAATCCTTTGTGCGAACCGGAAACGGAGCCGACTGGACCGGGGAGGTTCCAGGGGGTGGGTATCGACCTCGTCCGATAAATATTACAAGAGTTGAAAAAATTATGCCGCCGCCCTCGCACCCCTGGGGGAGAATCGAGCCGTGAACACCCCCACCGACACCGCCGCGGTACGCCGCCACAACCTGGCGCTCGTGCTGCGCGAGATCGCCGCGCACGGCCCGTGCGCGCGCACCGAGGTCGCGGCGGCGACCGGTCTGGTGCCCGCGTCGGTCACCGCGTTGGCCGCCGACCTGATCGGGCGCGGCCTGGTGGCCGAGGTCGGCTCGGCCTCCTCCGGCGGGCGGGGTCGGCCGCGGCGGTTGTTGCGCCTGGTGCCGGGGCGGGTGCTGGCGATCGCGCTCCAGGTGACGCTGGAGCGGGTCGAGGTGATGGCCGCGGATCTGGCCGGCACGGTGGCGCATCGCGCGTCCGTGCCGCATCACGCGCCGTTCGGCGACCCCGAGCCGTTGGCCGCGGTGCTGGCGGGCGAGATCGCGCGGGCCGAGGCCGTGCTGCGGGCGCGGCGCGATGCGCATCTGGCCCGGGTGGTGATCGCGATGGCGGGGCCGGTGACCGGGCCCGGGCATACCGTCGCCGCCGCGATCGACTTCGGCTGGTCGCGGACCGACCTGCGCGCGCTGGTACGGGCACATCTGCCCGATCTCGCCTGCCCGCTGGACGTGGTCAACGACGCGAACGTCGCGGCCCTGGCCGAATACCACGCCCGTGCCGAGCCGAATGGCGAACTCCCCGACGCGGTCGCGTACATCAAGGCCGACACCGGCGTCGGCGGCGGCCTGGTGGTCGACGGCCGGATCCACACCGGTACGCATGGCATGGCCGGCGAAGTCGGCCACATCCCGCTCGCGTTCGACGGCCCCCGGTGCCCGTGCGGCGCGCGCGGATGCCTGGCCATGTACGTCGGGCCCGAGCCGCTGACCGCCGCCGCCGGCCTCGTCGACGTCGTCGCACGGGCCGGCGTCGACGCCGCCCTGACCGAACTCGACCGCCGACTGCGCGCCGGCGAGCCGCGGGCGACCGAGGCGCTCGCGGTCGCGGGCCGCTCGGTGGGCGCCGCCGTACTGGCCATCTCGGGGCTGGTGGACCCGGGCGAGGTGATTCTCGGCGGCTACCTGGCGACCTGGGCCGAGTGGCTCAGGCCCGGCATCGAAGCCACCCTCGCGGGCCGCCGCGCGCTCGCCCCCCACCTCGAACCGACCATCGTGCAGGGCCTCCTGGGCCCGGACGCCACCCTGCACGGAGCCCTGCGCAGCAGCCGCGAGGCCACCCTCGCCGACGCCGCCGGCGTCCCGTCACCCGACCACCCGTCCCCACCGCCCGGCGACCTCCCCGCTCCGGACGGGTGAACTCGGATCGAGTCGGGATACGACCTCGAACGGAACGTGTCCCCACCCCGCCGAGGCGACGAGCCCGGATCGCTCCCGATCCGCGCTTCGCCGGCCCTCGGCGCAACATCGCCGCCATCAGATCCGTGCCCAGCGCCGCGGTCGCCGAGGCGTCCAGGTCGTAGAGCACGTACCGGCCGCGCCGCCGCGTCTTCAACAGCCCGGCCCGGCGCAGTACGGCCAGGTGCCGGGAGACCTCGGGCGCCGTCGGTTCCCAGGCCGAGGCAGTTCGCCGGTGGTGTGCGGGCCACGCGCGAGGGTGCGCACCAGGCGCAGCCGGACCGGATGCGACAGCGCCTCCAGACGCCGGCGCACCAGGTCCATCGGGACCGGCTCCGGGACGTCCCGGTCGGTGCTCTACACGGCCGGCGAGATCATCTACACCGGCAGCGCCACCGCCCTCGTCGTGGCGACCACGCCCGCCCACCGCCTGGGCCGGGCCCTGGCCCGATTCCAGCTCGGCCACGGCATCGGCGTGGCGGCGTCCCCGGCGGTGCTGATGGGGCTCCTGGCCTGGGGCCCGGGCGTGTTGTGGGCCTCGTTGACCGCAGCGACCGTGACGGCGGCGGTCGCCATCCATCGGTGGGGTCCCGACGAGCGAGCCCCTGACGAGCGAACTCCCGACGACCGAGTCCCCGACGACCGTGCCCCGGTGGCTTCGTCCTCGACCGGGGGCGGGAACTCCGCTGCCCCCGTGAGCGGTTGACCCGGTGGCAGGCAGCCGGCGTCGGTCGCCGCCCGGGAACGAGAGGGCAACGCATGGATGCATCGGCGATCGTCGACCGGCTCACCACCCCACAGACCCGGGTCGATCCCTACCCGCTGTACGAACAGGCCCACGCGCTCGGCCCCGTGGTGCGGGTGGACGACACGTTCGTGCTGGTCACCGGCCATGCGGCGGCCGATCGGGTGCTGCGCGAGCGAGGCTTCGGCGTGCTGGACCGCCAGGCGAGCGCGGCGATGTTCGGCGGCGAGTCGGAAGCCCCGTCGCAGGAACTGTTCGGCCGCTCGATCCTGCAGAGCAATCCACCGGTGCACACCCGGCTGCGCGGGCCGATCGCGGCCGTGTTCACCCCACGTCGAATCGCCGCGCTGGAACCGGCCATCGCGCGGGCGGTGGACCGACTCCTGGCCGAGATGGCCGAGTCGGGCCGGGCGGGCGCCCCCGTCGACTTCATGGATCGGTTCGCCTTCCCGCTGCCGGTCGGGGTGATCTGCGAACTGCTCGGCGTCCCGGAGGAGGACCGGTATCGTTTTCGGGATCCGGCCCACGACCTGATGGGTGTCCTGGAGTTCATGTCGGTGGCGACCGATACCGGCCCGGCGGATCGGGCCGCGCTGGAACTCGGCGGCTACTTCGCGGACTTGGTCGCCGAACGCCGGGCCCGGCCGCAGGACGACCTGATCGGCGCGCTGGTACGACTGCGCGACGAGGACCCGGAGCAGGCGATCGGCGACGCCGAACTCGTGGCCAACCTGGTGCTGCTGCTCGTGGCCGGTTTCGAGACCACGACGAACCTGCTCGGCAACGGCCTCGCGCTGCTGGGTGAACATCCCGACGTGCGCCGCGCGCTGGTCGACCGGACGTTGCCGGTGGCCGATTTCGTCGAGGAGGTGCTGCGCTACGACTCGCCGGTCCAGTTGACGTCGCGGGTCGCGCTTCGGGACGATCTCTCGATCGACGGCGTGCCGGTGCCGCGCTTCGCTGAGGTACTGGTGCTGATCGGGGCCGCCAATCGGGACCCCGCGCGATATCGCGATCCGCAGCGGTTCGACCCGTGGCGGGCCGAGGGCGGCTCGTTGAGCTTCGGGGCCGGGCTGCACTTCTGTGTCGGCGCGATGCTGGCCCGACTGGAGGCGACGGTGGCGTTCCCGCGTCTGCTCGACCGTTTCCCGGCGCTGACCCTGGCCCCGGGCGCGACCCGACGCGACCGACTGGTGTTGCGGGGCTACGGGGAACTCCCGGTCACCGTGGACGCGGTGGGGGCTGCGGGCACCATGGGCGCTACGGGTGCCGGGGGAGCCGTGGGTGATCGGGTCGGTCCCGACGAATCGGGCGCTTCATGAGCCGGTGTCCCCACCGGTGCGCTCGTAGATCCGCTTGTCGGAGAGCGGCGGCAACTGTGGGTCCGGGGTCGGGAGAACCTCGGCCATGAGCCGTTCGAAGTCGTCGTGGTCGAGCCATTCGGGCTCGACTTCGGGCTGCGGATGCTCGTCCATGCCACGATGCTGCCACGCGACGGCCCGGTTGGCTGCCATCGTTTCCGAATCAGTCCGTAATCAACCGGTTACCCGGCTGATTCGAACCCCTCCGAATCGGTGCCGGCAACGCCTCGCATACCGGCCGACATCCACCCCAACGGGTTGTCGGCGCGGCGGTGTCGAGCCCGGCGGGCAGCCGCGCGTGGCCGTGGGCCGAGCGGTGGATCCGGCCGTGGGGCGGAATGCGAATGTGTGTTCATTGCATGATGCATAGACTTCCCGGGTGTCGTTCCGGAGTCGGTGCAGGAGCAGGAGCAGGAGCAGGCGCAAGGCGGGGTGCGGGAGGCTGCGTTCGCGGTGCGCGGCGCGTTGGCGGCCGCGCGGGTCGGCCTGGTCGATCGCGAAGTGGGCGCCGAGGTGGTGACGCTGTGCGCGGTCGCGGGGGAACACCTGCTCGTGGTCGGGGCACCGGGCACGGCCAAGTCGTTGGCGGTGCGCCTGATCGCCGAACAGCTCGGTGGACGCTACTTCGAGTGCCTGCTGGGCCGATTCACCGAACCGAACGAGATCTTCGGACCGGTCGACCTGCGTCGGCTGCGCGAGGGGGTCGTCGAGATCGAGACGGCCGGGATGTTGCCGGAGGCGGAGATCGCCTTCCTGGACGAGGTCTTCCTCGGCTCGACCGCGATCCGGAACACCCTGCTCGGCCTGCTCAACGAGCGGGTGTTCCGGCGGGGCGCCACCGTGCCGGCGGCGCCCTTGAGGGTGTGCGTCGGCGCGGCCAACCATGTTCCGCAGGACCCCTCGCTCGCCGCCTTCGCGGACCGGTTCCTGGCCCGGGTGTTCGTCGACCCGGTCGCGGACGCGCGCTTGGAGGAGCTGCTGGAGGAGGGTGACACCCCCACGGCCTCCGGGCAGGTCGTCCAGGGGTCGCCGGACGCGTTGGCCGGTGTCGATCGCCTTGCCGAGGCCGCGCGCGTCTGCGAACTGGGGTCGGTGCGGCTCGTGTTGGCCACGGCGGTGCGCCGGCTGCGGGCGGCCGGGGTGCCGATCACCGATCGCCGCGGGGTGCGCTCGCAGCGCCTGGTCGCCGCCGCAGCCGTCCTGGACGGGCGGGCGGGCGGTCGCGGAGCCGGGCGACCTGTGGACGTTGCCACTGATCGCGCCGACGGCGGACGCGCAGGCTGCGGCAGCCTGTGCCACGCGGCCGAGGAGTACTCGCACGGCAGCGCGGCCCGGGCGCGGCGACTCGCGGCGACCGGACGGGATCTGCTCGCCCGCTTCGGGCCGGAGCCCAGGGACGGCGACCGGCGGCCGCGGTTGGAGGCGGTGCTGCGCGAGATCGACGCCGGCTTCGCCACACCCGACCTGGACGTCGAACTGGCCGCGATCCGCGCCTGGTTGATCGCGGCCGTGCAGGCGTGACGGGCGGCGTCGGGCCGGTGGACGGATCGATCGTGGCCGGCCCGGCCGCGCCCGTTTGGCATCCACGTGAGCCGCCGCTGCCGGTGGCTGCCGTGTTGGCTCGGGGAGCGGCCGTGGCCGGCCTGGCGGCGCGGGCGGATCGCGAACCGGCCACCCTGGCCGCCCGTGCCCTGGTGCGGGCCGCCGGTCGACCCGTCGGGTCCGTCGCGTTCCCGGCCGGAAGCGGCCGTCGGCGCTTCGACGCGCTTCGGGCCCGCGCCGACCCACTCGTCGCGGCCGATCTGCGACCGCCCGTCGAACCCCGGCCCACTCGGCGGCGCACCGAGCCGCTCGCGGTGAACGCCGGCCGCTTCCCGGGTCGACTGCCGGTCCACAACGCCGCCGCGCTCCCGGACGGCACCGTCCTGGTCGCCTGCGGCGCCGCCGGCACCCGGCTGCTCGGCCGCGACGGTCGCGAGCGGGCACGCTGGGACGTGCCGGCGGATCGCATCGTCCTGGCGGACCACGCCTCGGCCGCCCTGCTGATCGCGGATCAGGGGGCGTCCTGCGACATCCACCGGCTGGATCCGGTCACCCGCCGGCTGCGGCACTGGGCCACGCTGTCCGCACGGGAGTTCGCCGACTCCTTCGACGGTGCCCACCTGGTGACCCTGGACCGGGGCGTCATCACCGTGCTCGACACGCTCACCCCGCGACCGCGGGTCGTCCGGCGCGAGGAGGCCACACCGGCCTCGTTCCTGGGCGGGAACCGCTCCGCGACCTCGATCGCGGCGCTCGCGCAGACCGCCGAAGGCGTCGGACAGCTGACGGATGTGGCCAAGTGGCGCTGGGACATGCCGGGTTGGACCCTGCGCGAGCGCTCCGGACAACCTGCCGGAGTGCCGCGCCGGCTGGTCACCGCCGGCGGCCGGATCGTGCCGACCACGTTCGAGGCGTTGCTCGTCTCCGGCGATGCCCACCTGGGCCTGGCGGGCGACGAAACGGCGACCCTGTACCTGGGCCGGGACCCCGGGCCCGGTGCGAACATCGCCTTCCCCGGCGCGGATTCGGACACGATCGGCTTCCGGGAGCACGCGGGTCAGGTCACCGTCTGGGACCGCTCGGGCCGGATCGTGGTGTTGGAAGGTCCGATGGTGCACGCCGTCTTCCGAACCTGATCGGTCGTCGAGCCGCTTTGTGACCAACCCGGAAGACGGTCCCTCAGTTTCCCCAGATGTTTCCCAATCCCCCCTTGGCGACGGAACTCGGCGGTGCTTCAATGTGTCTCGTTCCTAGTTAGGAAACTTTCCTAACAATGGATGGACACGGAGCCCCCCGAACGTGGCCGTAGAGCCGGAACGGAGACGCACGTGAAATCTCACCTCGGACGATCCCGCAAGCGCTTGACCCTGCTTGTGGCCACCGGACTGCTGATCGCCGCACCCGGGCCGCTGGCCCATGCGGCGACGAGCGCCACGCAGTCGAGTTCGACCAGCGCCACGCAGCAGGCCGCCGCCCGGATCGGGCTGGACGACCCGCACAAGAAGGACATCGCCATGCAACTGGTGTCCAGTGCGGAGAACTCCTCCCTGGACTGGAAGGCGCAGTACAAGTACATCGAGGACATCGACGACGGGCGCGGATACACGGCCGGCATCATCGGCTTCTGTTCCGGCACCGGCGACATGCTCGACCTGGTCGAGCTGTACACCGCACGCAAACCGGGCAACGTGCTGGCCAAGTACCTGCCCGCGCTGCGCAAGGTCAACGGCACCGACTCGCACGCGGGTCTGGGCAGTTCGTTCGAAAAGGCGTGGGCGACCGCCGCCGCCGACGCGGACTTCCGCACGGCCCAGAACGACGAGCGGGACCGGGTGTACTTCAACCCGGCGGTCAACCGCGGCAAGTCCGACGGCCTGGGCGCACTGGGCCAGTTCATCTACTACGACGCGATCGTCATGCACGGCGACGGTGGCGACCGGGACAGCTTCAGCTCGATCCGGGCGAACGCGCTCAAGAAGGCCAAGTCGCCGGCCCAGGGCGGCAACGAGACCACCTACCTCAACGCCTTCCTCGACGCCCGCAAGGTCGCGATGAAGCACGAGGACGCGCACAGCGACACCAGCCGGGTCGACACCGAGCAGCGGGTCTTCCTCAAGGCCGGCAACCTCGACCTCAACCCCCCGCTGAACTGGAAGGTCTACGGCGACAGCTACTCGATCAAGAGCTGATCGACACCGCCCGACCTGCTCCACCCTCCGCCCCACCCCCTTCCCTTCCCTTCCCTTCCCCCTTCCCCCTTCCTTCTTCGACGTGGATCGGCTCGGAATCGCGCCGTTTCCGACCCTGTTCGTCCCGCACCAGGAAGGCCACCGCCTCGGCGGTGGCCTTCCGCGCGTCGCGGGTCGCACCGTCGTGCGGCCGTCCATCGGCCGAATATCCGCCAGGGAAACGTCGGATGAACCCTGCTTCCGGTCCCTGTCGCGGTTCCTGACATCCAGTCAGGATCGATTCCGGACAACCGGAGGGCCGGTTGGCCACAGTGGGCAACGCGGGGGGAAACAGACGTGCCCACCGTGTCCGCATGCGTCAGGGGGACAGGGTGGGGATCCGCGTTCGCTTGGGCCTGGTCGGCGTGGTGCTGCTCGCACTCCTGGCGGGCTTCCTGTCGCCATGGCCCGGCCCGACCGACGCCGCCGCAGCGGACAAGTCGTTGGCCGGACCGCAGCCGGCCGGGCCGACTTCGGCCGTGCCGACCGAGCCGCCACCCGCGCCGGCGGCGAGAGTGGACGCCAAGCCGGGCGACGCCCTGTACGAGGCCCGGCAACGCGTCGCGAAGACCGTCGCCGAACGGCAGGCGCCGGCCCGCCCGACACCGACCGCGCTCGATCCGGCCATGCGGGCCGTCAACGAAACTCTGGTCCGGCAGGGCCGCGCGCCCGAGGAGCCGACCGCCGAACACCCCGAGATCGACCTGCCGAAGCGGGTGACCGAGGGTCCTCGACTGGAGCAACTCCCGCACGCGGAGGGCCGATCCGCCCACGACCCCCCGGCACCGGATTCGAACCGGCAGCCCGGACCGCAGGATGCCCCCGGGCCGGTGCGCTCCGGTCCGGCCTCGGCGCCGCCGGACGCCCAGTACGGGGTCTGGTACTCGTGGGGGAACCTCAGTGTCGTGCCCACCTATGCCCAACCCGGCTACGTGTGGGTCTCCCTCACCAACAGGTCGAACTACACGTGGTTGGCGAACTCCAGCTTCGCACTGGGCTACCACCTCTATCGAGCCGACGGGTCGCTGTACAACTACCTCGGCACCCCGACCGCGCTGACCTCGGACGTCCCGGTCGGTGCCACCACGCAGATCTACGCACGGATCGAGCGGTTGCCCGCAGGGTCGTTCAAGCTGGTCTGGGACGTGCAGGACGACGGCGTCTACTACGTCGATCGCGGCGTGCCGGCCGCCACCCCGATGCTCTTCACCCTTCCGCACCAACCGCCGTCCGCGCGGATCTACGACCCGCCCTACGACGCCACCTACGCCAGGCTCGACACCGAACTGTCCATCGGCGTCTACGGCGACGACTCGCGGCCGATCGACGTGCAGTACGAACTGTGCCCGCAGGGCGAACCGGCCAAGCCGTGCCAGGACAGCGGCTGGTTGCGGGTGGGAACACCGAACAGCGGCTTCACGGTCTACCACCGATGGCGGCCACCCGCGGCCGTGATGACCTGGAACACCACCTACCTGTGGCGGATCAGGGTCCGGGACGACAGTGCGACCACCCCGTGGAGCGAGCAGTCGCGCTACTCGACCGTCGTGCCCGCGGTCGAGGGCGCCAACCGGCTCGGCATCGACCCGGCCGCCGTGGACCCGGCCGGGGTCGGTCTGTACCGGGGCAACTACACACGCCAGGAAAAGGACATGAGCATCCCGGCGCGCGGCGGTGCGCTGGAAATCGCCCGGGTGTACAACAGCGCCAATCCCAAGCGCGGCGTATTCGGGGTGGGTTGGTCCTCGATCCTGGACATGACGTCGATCCTGGAGCCGGACGGCTTTCTGCGGGTGACCTATCCGGACGGCCGCCAGGTGCGCTACGGCCGCAACCCCGACGGTGGTTGGGTGCCGGCCTTCGGTGAGTCCGCCGGGGCGGAGGTCACCGGACAGGCGAATCTGCGCACGTCGGACGGGACCGAGTACCGGTTCGGGGTCGACGGGCGCATCACCGAGATCGTCGGAGCGAGCGGAGACATCCACTACTTCACCTACGACACCTCGGGCCGCTTGCAATCCATCCGCGACGGTCTGGACACCTGGAGCCGAGGTCTGTACTTCGGTTGGCTCGGAGCCGACGTGACCCACGTCGCCGACAACGCGGGAGGCAGCACCTCGGACGGAGGCCGGTTCGTCAACTACAACCACGACAACGCCGGTTACCTGACCGGGGTTTGCGATGTGCGACTCGCGTGCGGCACCTACGAGTACAACGACCACGGGAGCCCGACCGCCGAGGGACGGCTGACCAAGTCGACGCGACCCGACCCGAAGAACCACACCAAGGTGTCCTATACCGGGGACTTCGTCGAGACCGTGACGTTCGCGGACGGCGCGCTGTGGCGCTACGTGCGCGGTCCGGCCGCCACGCCGGACGCCGCGTTCGTGGTCGCGGTCACCGACCCGAACCAACTCCGCACCTCCTACGCGTTCAACGCCCGTGCGTCGCTGCTGTATCGCTGGACCGGCACCGGCCCGTCGACCGAGACGAACACGAAGGTCTGGGGCTACAACGCGTACGGGCTGCCCTCGTCCACGCTCGACGAGAACGGAAACGTCACCGAGACGTATTGGACCGCCGGCCGCCCGACCGGCCACAACGCGTATCGCGACGCCAACACCATCGTCAACACGCACATCCGCAACCACCTGGGTCTGCCGGGAGATCCGCTCAACGGCCAACCCGAGATGATGCAGGACGCCAATCGCCACCAGACCACCTACGCCTACGTTCCCGCCTCCGCCGGGAGCCGGTACAGCTCCCTGGTGCAGTCCTCCACGGCCGCCGACGGCGGAATCACCCGATTCACGTACACCTGCGTGGCGCCCGAGGCGCAACCTCCCGTGGTCAACGACCCGCAGGCCCCGGCCGGTGCGGCGCAGCCGTGTGGCCTCGCCCGCACCCGTACCGATCCGGACGGTCGCACCACCCGCTACGAGTACAACCGCTTCGGCGACGTGACCCGCACGACGACACCCACCGGCCTGGTCACCGACGTCTTCCACAACCGGACCGGCCAACCCGTCGAGCAGCGCGTGGACGGCGCGGTGACCACCCTCACCTACGACGCCCTCGGCAACGTGGAGACGGTCACCGAACCGGCCGTGACGAACTCGATTTCCGGCGCGACCCACCGCAAGCGAACCACCAACAGGCGGGACGTCAACGGGAATCTGCTCGAAGTGCGGGTGGCCGACCTGACCCCGCCGGAGGCGGGAGGCGACGGCGAGCGACTGACGGTCTACACCTACGACGTGCGGGATCGCCGGACCACCGTGACCAGCGGTGGAATCTACACCGGGTCGATCGTCTACGGATACCTCGGCGAGGTGCGCACCAGCTACGACCCGGTGGGCACCCGCTACGACTTCCTCTACGACGCGCAGACCCGGCTGACCGACACCTGGCTCCGACAGTTCAGCGTCACGGGCACGGATCCCCGGGACATCCGGATCTCGGCGCGGCGCTACGACCCGGGCGGCCGGCTCAGCCAGGTGGCGGACGCGATGAGCCACTGGGTGGGGTACACCTACACGCCCGACGGACTGCGACTGACCGAAACGCTGCGCGGCTTCCAGGACCCGGTCACCAACACGACGCGGGACATCCCGCTGCGCACGTACACCTACGACGCGGCCGGAAACGTGGTCAAGGACGTGCAAGGCGCCGGAACGGCAAGCCTGGTCACCACGTCCGGCTACGACGCGGTCAACCGCAGCATCGGCACCGTCCTGGACCCGGGCGGCCTGAACCGGGTGACCACGACCGGCTACAGCAAGGCCGGCGCGGTGACCTCGACGGTGTTGTCGGACGGATCGACCACGGCGGACACGACGCGACAGATCTACGATGCCGCCGGGCAGTTGGTCGCGACAGGCGTGCGCACCATGTGCTGCTCCGGCGAGTCGGTGACCGCGTTCAAGCGCGACCGCGCGGGTCGGCTGCTCGCCACGACCGACCCGCGCGGGGTGCCGGCGATCGGCTCCACCGACCCGCCGAACCCGGCGTTCACCACCGAGCAGGCATACGACCTGCTGGGCCGGGTCCGCGAGACCGTCGAACCGCCGGCGGCGGTCGAGGACGGCGACGGCGCGGCTCCGCGCCAGGTGCGGGCGACCACCACGATCGGCTACGACACGTTCGGCGAAGTCACCCATGAGCGGGACGCGTTGGGCCGGGTGACGGTGACCGAGTACAACGCGCAGGGCCGCCGGGTGAAGGTCACGTATCCGCAGATGACCAACCCCGACGGGTCCGTTCGCTTTCCGGTGGAGCAGTGGACCTACGACCGGGTCGGGAACCCGATTCGGCATCAGGACCGCCATGGGCGCACGACGACGATGAAGTACGACGCCCGGAACCGGATGTTCCAGCTGATCGAGCCGGCCGCTTCGGAAGGTGCCTCGCCCTACACGGTGACCTCCACGCACGACGACAACGGCAACGTGGTGGCCCGACTCGACTCGCTCGGCGCCCAGCAGTTGTGGACGTACGACGGGATGGACCGCACACGCACCGCGACCGCTCTGCAGCGGCTCCCGGGCGGTTGGGTGGACCGCTTCACCACCACCTACACCAGTGACGACCTGGGTCGGGTGCTGCGCGTGGACACACCCGGTGGGCAGTCCACGGCCTACACGTACACCGCCGACGGGCAGGTACGGACCGAGACGGTGCGCGGCCACGGGTCGACCACCCACTCCTACGACATCGCCGGTCGGCTGCGCACGACGGTGGATCCGGTCGGCCGGACCGTGGTCAACCTGTGGGACGTCGACGGCAAGTTGCTGGAGACGGTGGCCAAGGCGGCCGACGGCGCGCCCGCGGGCGAGAAGCACTACGAGTACGACGCGGCCGGCAACGCGACCCGGGTCGGTGGCGAGCGGGGCGGGACGCTGGGCCAGACCTTCCAAAGCAGGGAATACGACGCGAGCGGACGGGTCATCGCGCTGTCCGAGGGCGTCGACCGGGCCGCCACGCAGGTGTTGACCACTCGGTTCGGCTACGACGCGGTGGGCAACCGGACCCGGGTCACCGACGCGGCCGGGCGGGCCACGTACACCACGTACAACACGTGGAACCTGCCGAGCACCCGACGCGAGCCGGTGACGGCCGCCCACCCCGCCATCGCCGACCGGACCTGGAGCACGTCCTACGACGTGGCCGGATATCCGACCGTCGCGACCGAACCGGGCGGTGTGGTGCGGCGGTTCGAGTACGACGGACTGGGCCGCACGGTGCGCGAGAGCGGGACGGGCGCGGACAAGGCGACCGAGCGCACCTTCGATTACGACGCGGCCGGCCGGGTGACGCACACCCGGAGCGGCACCGCGGAAACCATGTACGAGTACGACGACCGGGGGTTGATGACGCTCTCGACCGGTCACGTGGGCCAGACCCGGTACACCTACGACGGCGACGGTCGGGTCAAGTCGAGCTTCGGTCCCGCGGTGACCGACGGCGTCTCGTGGTACTACGAGAACTCGGACCTGGTCTCGGTCGGCGACACGATCTCGCAGCTCACCCGCAGGTATACGCGAGACGCGGCGGGCCGGGTCACCGGTGAGGAACAAACGCGCGGGATTCGGGAGTTGGCCACGCGCAGCTACACCTACGACGCGGCCGGTCGGGTGGACACCGACACGGTGCGCAACCCTGCGGGTGGGGTCACCGCGAAGCAGACCTTCCGCTGGGACCTGGAAGGCAACCTGCTCGGTTCCACGACCGAGGGCGAGATCGCCGGAGCCAGGAACCGGGAGTACACCTACGACCAGGCCGGCCGGTTGTCGAGCGACTTCGACCCGACCGCGCAGACCGGCACGGACTACACCTGGGACGAGGTCGGCAACCGCAAGGCCGCCACCAAGTGGGAGGGCACCCCGCAATCGCATGTGGCCACCGGAGGCAGCTCGTTCGGCTACGACGAGCGCAACCGGCTGGTGCAGGCGAGCGATCCGGTCGCGGGGACCACCGACTACACGTGGGACGCGAACGGCACACTGGCGCGGACCACCCGTCGGGCGGTGGGCGTGCCGGTGTCGACCGCGGACCAGAGCTTCGACGCGTTCGGCCGATTGACGGCGGACGGGACGGCGTTCTATGAGTACGACGCGCTGGACCGATTGACCACGTCGCGCAACACGGACGCGGCCAGCCATCGGCGATTCGGCTACAACGGGTTCGACAAAGAGCCCGCCACCGACGGCCGTTGGTGGTTCACCCGCAGCGGTGACACCGTCCTGGGCGCGCGGGACGGCCCACCGGAAACCACCTTCGCGGCGCGCGAATCGACGGCGGACGCGGACCTGCCCTCGGGCGCCGCGCCGGCGTACGGCGTGTTGACCAACGCGCACCAGGACGCCATCGCGCTGATCGATCCGACGACCGGTGCGATCTCGGGGTCGCGCAGCTACGACGCGTTCGGGAAGGTGACCGCGTCGGCGGGGGCGCAGGCACCGATCGGCTTCCAGGGGTCGTGGACCGACGAGACGACGGGTCGGGTCCAGGCCCAGGCGCGGTGGTACGACCCGACGACGGGCTCGTTCGCATCGGGGGACACGGCGGCCGTGCCGATGAACGGGTCGGCGTCGACCAACCGGTACGGGTACGGCGAAGGGAACCCGACCAGTACGTGGGACCCCACCGGGCACTTCCTCAAGATCCCCGGCACGCCCAGTGCCGCCGCGCTCCGACACATGGGCTCGAAGAGCATTTCACTCGCCGGGAACGTGGTGAAATCCGCCGCCAAGCCGGTGGCGCGGGCCGGGTTGCGGGTGGCGATGCGCGGCGCGGTGCTGGCGGTCGCCTCGGTCCTCACCCCCGAAGTCCTGCTCGTGGTCGGCGCGGTGGTGCTGGTCGCGCTGGTCACCGGCGTGACGGTCTGGGTCGTCGTCAACATGGACGGCTCCACCACTCCCGTCCGGGACCCGGAACCACTGGACAAGCCCGCCGACCCACCGGCGGATCCCCAGCCGACCTGCTGCCCACCGCCTCCGCCGCCCGCCGAGCCGCCGCCGCCCCCGCCGCCGTACATCACCGGCACCGCCACGACCACGTCCCGGAAGGCATGGTCGACGGTCGACAAGTACTTCGACAGCACCTTCGCCTACGAGCGCACCGACTGGTACCGCTACACCGAGACCCACAAGTGGAACCAGTGGTCGACCGGTGACACCACCTCCGGCGGGTGGAGCAGCCTGTTCGAGCACTACTGGAAGACGATCGCCCGGCGCCTGATCGACCTGGACAACGCGCTCCGGGTCGAAGTGAGCCAGGTGCCGGACTCGGCGAAAGCCCCCGACCTACCCTCCGGCGCACCCCTGGCGGGAACCTGCGGCGCCGGCGGCTCCACCGCCTCGTGCGGGTCCGGCCCCGGCCCGGGCGACCTGCACCTGATCGGCGACTGCTCCGGCCGCTTCGGCGCCGACGCGATGCAGGACTGCCACGTCGAACCCGCCCCCGGCGACCTGGGCGACCCCAACACCCGCCTGTCCAAATGCCGAGGCGTCACCGGCGCGGGCAGCTCGTGCCTGATCGACAACGCCCCGGCGGGCACCCCGTCGACCGGCGCCGACCCGAGCTGCCACAGCTTCCCGGCCGGCACCGGCGTACTGATGGCCGACGGCACCACCAAGGCCATCCAGGACGTCAAGCCCGGCGACACGGTCCTGGCCACCGATCCGGAATCGGGCGAATCCGCACCTCGCACCGTCCTGGCGGCGATCACCACCGAGGACGACAAGAACTTCGCCGACATCACCGTCGCAACCGATCAGGGCGACGCCTCCATCATCGCCACCGTCAACCACCCATTCTGGGCCCCCGACCTCAAACAATGGATAAACGCCGGCGACCTCCACCCCGGCCAACTCCTGCAAACCGCCACCGGCACCTGGGTCCAGGTCGGCGCCGTCCGCTATCTGCACGGCCGACAGCGGACACACGACCTGACCGTCGACGTCGCACATTCGTACTACGTGTCGGCAGGGACTGCGCCGGTACTGGTGCACAACTGCGACGTTGATTACGGCAGCATCGATGCCCTGGGTCAACGCTCGGGTATCGTCGCGATCGTTACTCCGCAAACCGCCCAGGGGACGAAGGCCAACCGCGATCCTCCGGGCTATGCGCCGAATGTGGGCCTGAGTCGCGGCCACCTTCTGCCCAAAGCCCTGGGTGGATCCGGGACTGTCGAATCGAACCTGGTCACCACGACCGCGCGGGTGGACAACGGGCCGATGAACGAACTCGAAAAGAGAATCGCCGCCCATGTTTTCGTGGACGGAAAGACCATCCTCTATTCCTCGACTCCTCGCTACCATCCCGGACAAGATGTTCCCTACGCCGTCACGATCGAAGCTTTCGATGACGACGGTTGGTACGAAGGCGAGACGTTCTTTCAGTGATGTGGCAGAGCCGACGTGCGGCGGCAGAGGAGGATCGATGGATTCCTTTCCGTTCGAGCTCATCCGCCTTACGGATCGACTGAACAGTGTTCGGGTCCGGGTGCTGAATCCCCTGGTCCGGGAGCCCGGGTGCTTCGATGCCGAAATTCTGGTGGAGAGTTCGTTCGTGACGGGGCGGCTGTGGCTCTATCTGTCACCTTCGAAGCTGGAGAGTTGGGGGCACGCGCTCGACGAGCTCGCGGCGGGGCGGGACGTCGTCTGGATGGACCTGGATCGGGGGCCGTCGATCGGCATTCGCTTTGTGCCCGAGGCCGAGGGGCAGGACATCGGCGTCGGGGACGACTCGGCCTCGCTGGTCACCGTGACGCTGCCGGTTCACCTGCCGGAGGGGTGGGTCGAGGAGCAGCGGGAGCGGCTTCGGAGGTTCACGGGCGGCGCGGGTGGCTCGGAGTAGGGGGCGTCCACGGGGTTCCGTGCCGGGCGGATGACCACGCCGGGACATCCGGGTACTGCGGCAATGGGCGCGGTTCGGGTAGTTTGCGGGGGAAGGGGTGGTCGAATCCGGATGTCCTGTGTCGGGGGCGCGTGTGAGGATTGCGCGGTGACCGACGTGGGCTGGGATGTGGCGCTGGTGGGGCGGGGCGAGGAGGTCGCTCGGCTCGATGAGGCGTTGGCGCGGGGGCGGGCCGGGGATCCGTGCGCGGTGTTGCTCGCGGGGGACGCGGGGGTGGGGAAGACGCGGTTGCTCGCGGAGGCGACTGCCCGGGCGGCCGGGGCCGGGATGACCGTGTTGACCGGGCATTGTGTGGACCTGGGGGACGTCGGGCTGCCCTATCTGCCGTTCGTCGAGGTGCTGCGCGGGCTGGACGCCGATGCGCGGTACGGCGAGGTGTTGGCCGCGCATCCCGCCGTCGAGCGGTTGTTGCGGGCCGGCGGGGGTGCGGCGGAGTACGCGGGTGCGTTGCCCGACGCCGGGGTGCGGTTGCGGTTGTTGGAGGATGTCGCGGCGCTGCTCGGCGACCTGGCCGAGCGGGCTCCGGTGCTGCTCGTGGTCGAGGACCTGCACTGGGCCGACCAGTCGACTCGCGACCTGGTGCGCTTCCTGCTCAGTCGGTTGTTGCCACAACGTCCGGGAGGTACCGCGTACCAGCGGCTCACCGTGCTCGTCTCCTACCGCTCCGACGACCTGCATCGACGGCATCCGCTGCGCCCGCTGCTGGCCGAGTTGGTACGGCTGCCCTCCGTCGGGCGGTTGGATCTGCGGCCGATGGCCGACGAGGACGTGGCCAGCCTGGTGCGCGGCCTGACCGCCGCTCCGCTGCCCGAGGCCACCGTGCGGGCCATCGTCGAGCGGGCCGAGGGCAACGCGTTCTACGCGCAGGAGTTGCGCGCGGCCACCGATGCCACCGACGGCGGCGTGCCCAGCGGTCTGGCCGAGGTGCTGCTCACCCGGATCGAGCAGATGTCGGGCACGGCCCAGCGGGTGATCCGGACCGCCGCCGTGGCCGGTCGCCGGGTCGAACACGGGCTGCTGCGGGATGCCGTCGACCTGCCCGACGACGAATTGGACACCGCGCTGCGCGAAGCGGTCGGACGGCACCTGTTGGTGGCCGCCGAGGGGGACGCCTACGCGTTCCGGCACGCGCTGATCCGCGAGGCGGCATATGCGGACCTGCTGCCGGGCGAACGGGTGCGGATCCACGCGGTGTTCGCGCGGCTGCTCGACGACGCGGGGCGGCGGGCGGGCAGTTCCGCCGAGCGTGCCCTCCACCACCGGGCGAGTCACGACCTGCCCGGGGCGCTCACCGCGTCCCTGGAGGCGGCCGATCACGCCGCGAGCGTGGGCGCGCCCGCCGAGGAACTGCGCTGGCTGGAGGCGGTCCTGGAGGTATGGGACGCGGTGCCGAACGCACGGGAGTCGACCGGGACCGACGACGTCTCGCTGATGTTGCGGGCGTCCGCGGCCGCGGTCCGGGCCGGAGAGGCTCACCGCGCCGTCGCGCTGGCGCGTACCGCTCTGGACCGGCTCGGTGCGCACGCGGACATCGACCTGGCGGTGACCGTGCGCTACACGCTCGCCTCCAGTCTGATGAGCGTGGACGATCTTCAGGCCGCGTTCGAGTACAGCCGCCAGGCACTCGCGATGATCCCGGCCGAGCCGCCGACGCGCACCTGGTTGTGGGCGGCGGCCACGTTTGTGCAGGCCGCGTACTTCTCCAAGGACGACGACACCGCCCTGCGGGTCGGACGCCAGGTGCTGGCGGTCGCCGAGGAACTGGGTACCGACGACGCCCTCGCCGACGCGATCATCTCGCTGACCGGCCTGGAGTGGGCCAGTCGGCAGTCCTTCGAGGGGCGCGAACGGCTGGTCCAGGCCCGGGAGTTGGCTCGCCGCTCGGGCAATACGGCGATCGAGCTGCGGGCATTGTTCAACCTGGCCATGGGCTCCTTCGAGGCCGGCCTGCTCCAGGAGAGTCTGGGCTGGTTGGACGACGGTCTGGAACTGGCCCGTCGTACCACCAGGTCCTCGTCGCCGTATCCGCTCGACATGCGCTACCTGCGCGCCCAACTCCTGTACACGCTGGGCCGCTGGGACGACGCCCTGGCGGCGGTGCCCTCGTCCGTGCCGTCGTCGGCGTACGGGCACGTCGCGGCGGCGGCGCTGTATGTGCCGCTGGGGCGCGGCGAGCCCGGTGTCGTGGAGCAGGCGCGGGCGGTGTTCGAGGCACGGCCGTTCAACTGGATGGGCACGCTCGTGGGCGGTCTGGTGCTGACCGACGAGGCCGCCTGGCGCGGTGACTCCCGGGCGACGGCCGACCGGGCGCGCGCGGTGCTGGCCGAACTGTCCGAGGAGCGCAATCCGTACCCGGACGTGGGCATTCGGCTGTCCGCGCTGGCGCTGTCCGCGATCGGCGACACGCTGATCGAACTACGGGCGGCGGGCGATACCGAGGGGGCCGAACAGGAGCTGGCCGCGGCACGGGAGTTCATCGAACTGGCCCGTGTCACGGCGAGTTGGCCCGGTCGCCGCTTTCCGCGCAGCGGATCGGAGGGCAGGGCCTGGCTGTTGCGGGCCGAGGCCGAATGGTCGCGGGTGTCCGGCGATTCGGACGTCTCGTTGTGGGAGCAGACGGTCCGGGCGTACGACTACGGCAATGTCTTCGAGGCGGCACGCAGTGAACTGCGGCTGGCCCAGGCCCTGGTGGCGGCGGGCCGCCGGGACGAGGCGGCCGACCACGCGCGCCGAGTGCGGGAGACGGCGGAGCGGCTGGGCGCGGTGCCGCTGCGGGACGCGGTGGACGCGACGGTCCGGCGGGCCCGGCTGGGCGGTTCCGATGCGGCATCGACCGGGGAGACGGTGTTGACCGCGCGCGAACGCGAGGTGCTGGAACTGCTCGCCAAGGGGCGGACCAACCGGCAGATCGGCGAGGAACTGTTCATCAGCGCCAAGACCGCGAGTGTGCATGTCTCCAACATCATGGCCAAGGTGGGCGCGGCCCGCCGCACCGAGGCGGTGGCGCTGGCACGACGCAGCGGGTTGATCCCCGACTAGGCGTGTCTTCGATCCCCCTTCCGGCTTGCGGCGCGTCGGCATCCGTAGCGGGTACCCGGCCCGGGCATACCGTACTTGTACTTGTCGGCCGGGAGGGGTGCGCGGATGACCGGGCAAGTGCCTGCGGGGATGGGCGAGTTCGACGAGCTGGGGCAGGGATACGACACGCCGTTCGACGGGGACGCGGCGAACGCGGGCCTGGGACGGATGCTCACTCGGCTGCCGGTCGCGCTGGCCCAGGTGTGGCGGTTGTCCCGGGCGGCGAGTCGGCGGGCGACCTGGCTGCTGGTGCTCGCGCAGTCGGCCGCGGGGGTGGCCACCGCGCTCGCGTTGTTGGCCACCGCGCGGGCGTTGGGGGCGCTGTTCGCCTCGGGGCCGGCGCCGGATCGGGTCGGTGCGGCGCTGCCCGCGGTAGTCGCGGTGGTGCTGGCCACCGCTTTGCGGGCGGGGTTGGAGACGGTGGTGGCGGCGACCCAGGCCCGTCTGTCGCCGGGAATCCGCCGGGTGGCCGAGAACCGGCTGCACGCCGCGGCGGTCGGCGCGGACCTGGGTGCGTTCGACGACGCCGACTGGCACGACGCGCTGGCGCGGGCCCGGGATCGTGGCATCGACCACGCGCAACTGGCCCTGGGACACGCGGTGGAGCTGCTCGGGGCGCTGGTCGGCCTGCTGGTCGGGGTCGGCGTGGTGACCGGGCTGCATCCGGTACTGCTGCCGCTGCTGGCCCTGTCGATCGCACCGCAGGGATGGGCGGCGCTGCGTTCGGCACGGATCGGTTTCGAGGGCATGGTGCAGCGCATGACGCTGTATCGGCGGTTGTGGCTGTTCGCCGATCTGCTCAGCGCCCGGGAGGCGGCGGCGGAAGTGCGCGCCTGTACCGCGGAGCGGCCGTTGCTCGCCGAATTCCGGCGGTTGGCCGGTTCGGTGGAGCGGGCCGAGGTCCGGGTCGGCTATGCGCAGGTGCGGGTGGGGGTGATCGGCCGAACCTTGTCCGGCCTGGCGTTGGGGGCCACCTACGTTGCGCTCGGGCTGTTGGTGCGGGCGGAGATCGTGCCGCTCGCGGTGGCGGGTACGGCGGTGTTGGCGGTGCGGACCGCGAGCGGGTCGTTGGCCACGTTGATGGTGGCCGTCGACCGGCTCTACGAGAAGTCCCTGTACATCACCGACTATCACGCGTTCCTCGACGAGGCGAGTGCGCGTGCGCGGCCGTCGGCGACCCGGGCGGGACCGGTCGGCTTCGCCGAGATCCGGTTGCGGGACGTGTACTTCGGCTACCCCGGCAGTGCGGAGTCGGCGCTGCGCGGGGTGGATCTGGTGATCCGTCAGGGGGAGACGGTGGCGCTGGTCGGCGAGAACGGGTCGGGAAAGACCACGCTGGCGCTGCTGTTGGCGGCGCTGTACCACCCGGACAAGGGCACGGTGCACTGGGACGACGTCGATCTGGCCGAGGTCGATCCGGTCGGGATTCGCGAGCAGGTGGCGCTGGTGATGCAGCAGCCGACGCGCTGGCCGGTGACGGCGCGCGGCAACATCGTGCTGGGGCGGGCGGATCGGGTCGATCCGGATGGGGCGGCGATGTTGCGGGCGGCGTGTGATGCGGGGGCGGATGAGCTGATCTCGCGGCTGCCGCACGGGTACGACACGTTGTTGTCGAAGAAGTTTCGGGCCGGGGTGGATCTGTCGGGTGGCCAGTGGCAGCGGATCGGGATCGCGCGCGGGTTCTATCGCGACGCGCGGTTGCTGATCGCGGACGAGCCGACGGCGGCGTTGGACGCGCGGGCGGAGCATGCGGTGTTCGCGAACATTCGGCGGCTGGCGGCGGGGCGGACGGTGGTGTTGATCAGTCATCGGCTGGCTTCGGTGCGGGAGTGCGATCGGATCGTGGTGTTGCGGGGTGGGGAGGTGGTGCAGCAGGGGTCGCACGAGGAGTTGATGCGGTCCGGGGGGGACTACGCGGAGCTGTATCGGTTGCAGGCGGCGGCCTATGGTCCCCTGGGCGAGGGGGGTTGACCTCGGGATCGGCTCGGTTGGCCTCAAGCGCCGGCGGGGCTGGTTTGGCCTCATGCGCCGGCCGGGCTGGTTCGCCTCAAGCGCCGGCGAGGCTACTTGGTCTCAAGCGCCGGCCGGGCTGAGTGGGTGTCCTTCTACAGTTCGTCGAGGAGCAGTAGGGACGGGATTCGGTGGGTTTGGGGCTGGTTCAGGCGGAGGAGTTGGTGGAGGGTGCCGGCTGTGCCGGGGAGGAGGCCGGTGGTGGGGGTGGGGGTGGTCAGGGGGCCGTGGGTTTCGAGGGAGGTGAGGAGGAGGGCGGTCAGGTGGGAGCGGGTGGGGGGTTGGGGGAGGTGGGCTCGGACGTGGGTGGGGGCGCCGGTGAGGACGGTGTCGAGGAGTTCCCAGGAGCCGAGGTCGCCGTGGCACAGGGTGTAGTCCCAGCCGAAGCCGGTGCGCCAGGTGGCGGCGGCGGCGCGGAGGGCGCGGTCCAGGTGGGTGGGGGAGCCGGTGCGGACGTGGAGGTCCCAGGCGGCCAGGCCGATGCCGGTGCTGCCGTGGCACCAGGAGTCCAGGTACAGGACTTGGTCCGGCTCTCGGGCGTCGAGCCAGGCGGCGGCCTCCGGGCGGTAGAGGCTCTCCTGGAACGCGGTGGCCAGGTCGGCGAGTTCGAGCGGTTCGGGGTCGCCGGTGGCCAGACCCAGGCGGGTCAGTGCCCAGCCGAAGCCCGCCGCGCCGTGCGCGAAGCCGCCGATGCCTTGTGGGAAGAGGGCGGTCGGCCAACGGGCGACCCGTCCGTGCCCGGTGTCCTCGACGACCGCGTGCTCGATCAGGACCCGGCCGGCGGATTCCGCGACGCGGCGCCAACGTTGGTCGCCGGTGCGCTCGGCCAGTGCCAACAGCGGGACCACCAACCCGGCGGCGCCGCCCGCGACATCGAGGATCGTGTCCCGGGCCAGCAACTCCGACGCGCGCTCCGCGTGCCGGACGGCCCGATCCAGGTACGCCTGCCGGCCGGAGGTCGCGCCCAGCGTCAACCACGTGCGCACCGCCGCACCGATTCCGTCGAACGCGCCGACCCGGGTGATCGGTACCGCGTCCTCCATCGCCGCGAGCGCCCGGATCGCGCCGTCGGTGACGGCCTCCAACTCGGGCACCATCGGCACCCGACCGATGCGCGACTGGGCCAGACAGGCGTCCAGCGCCAGTGCGACGCCGGCCTGCCCGCCGTAGAGGTCGGCGGCGAACGGCCGGACGCTGAACCCGCCTTCGGTGTACACCGGGCCCACCCAGGTGGCCGTGCCGTCCTTGCCCAGCACGGCCCGCGCGCACAGGTCCCGGGCGGTGCGGGCGGTCAGGTCACGGCGGCGTTCGTCCAGTCGCTCGGTCCGTACCGGCAGGTCCCGGCGTCGATCGGCCTCGGGCATCGCACTGCGGTCCCGATACACGCCCAGCAGCGACGAGCGGATCATCACCTCCTCGAACTCCGGGTCGCCCGCCCGCCAGCGCTCGACGCTCGCGTCGATCAAGTGCACCGGATCCCCCCACGTGGTGCCGCGCGGCCCGTCCATCCGGCCGTCCTCGGGGCGCACACCGAAGAACGGGATGTCGCCGTCGAGCAGATCGGCGACCTCGGCGCCGACCACCTCGGGCGTGGACGGCGCGCCGTGCAGGGCCTTCGCCTGTCGGGTCAGCACGTCCCGGGCACGTCCGACGGCCGCCGGTTCGTCGTGCAGTGACGCCGGGTGCCACAACATCCGGGCGATCTCGACGTAGACCTGGGTGGGACGCAACACCACCCGCAGGTCGCAGCCGACGAAGGCGTCCAGGATCGGGCGCAGTCGGCCGGCCCGGTCCAGCCCGTCGAGCCGGCCGCGCAGGTCGCGATAGCCGCGCACGATGTCGTCCTGATGGGCCATCGGATCGGCGTCGGGTGCGGGCAGGTTGGCCGAACCGGCCACCTCGGCGGGCTCCATCGCCAGGCGGGCCAGGTCGGTGCCGGCGCCGGCGATCACCGGTACCGGAATGCGCGGTTGTTGCTCGGGCAGTGCGCCCACGGCGGACATGTCCACGCCTTGGAGCACGAGTTGGGCCAACCGCATGGGCAACAGCCCGGTGCGCAGCACGGTCCGGCGGACCGAGGCGGCGGCGGTGTCGAAGGCGTCGCCGAGTCCGCTCGCGCCCACGTGCGGCTCGGGGCTGAACAACGTCTCGCAGTCCACCACCCACGGGACCGGGCCCCGGGCGATCACGTTGTCCGAGTGCAGGTCGGTGGCGCCCAGCAGTTGCATCACGCACATCCACTCGCCCAGGCCCTGGTAGAAGCGGGCCTGTTCGCGTGCGTCGACGCAGTGCCGGTGTTCGACGTGCTCGGCCCAGCCGTAGTCGTCGCCGAGCAGCACCCGCGGAACCCTGATCCGGTCCGCGTGCGGGGTGCCGGCCAGGAGCGCGTCCAGGGTCGCGGCGAGCGCGGTGTCCACGGCCAGCGGGCGGGGCTTGTACACCGCGCGGCCCGACTCGAAGCGCAGCAAGGCGACGGTGCGGCCGCCGCGATGCGAGTCGCCCGCGTCCAGGCCGATCTCCACCAGTTCGCCGGGCGGGGTGCCGAGCAGGTCGGCCAGGCGGGCACGGTCGGCGGCCAACCGGCGGCCCAGGGCGAGCAGCGCGGCGCACCGATTGCGGATCACCCGGTCCAGACGGGGCGCGAATGCCGGGTAGTCCGCGTCGAGTTCACTCCAGAAGCCGGGCTCGGCGGCGAGTTCGAGGAATTCGTCCCAGCGCTGCTCACTGGTGGCCCGGGTGAGCCGGCCGGACATCCGTGCGGCGTGCAGTTCGAGCAGGAGCAGGCGGTTGGCCTTGGGGCGGACCGCGCTCAACAGGGAGCGGTGGGCGGCTCGGTGCAGGATCTCCCGCTCGGCCGTCGACAGGGGATCCGGGATCGCGCGCAGGCGGCGTCGGAAGCGCTCCAGGGCGGGCTCGGTCAAGGGCCGCAACGCGGCGTCGAATTCGCCCGCGTCGTCGTACGTCACCACCGGGCGGGGCCGGACCGGGATTGCCATGCGCGGATCGCCACCCATCGACGACGGACCCGCCGTCCGAAGCCGGTTCGGGTGCGACGGCTTCCGACGGCGGGTCGGTTGAGGTACGGATCAACAACAGGCGCGAGTGCGCGACCAGGAGCACGCGGTGCCGCAGCTGATGGCGGCGACGTCGATCTCGGTGAGGCCCTGTTCGGTCGCGGATCCGCCGATGTAGAGCGAACCGGCGGGGTTCTCCAGGCCGTCGGCCGAATCGGCGCCGGAGCGCCAGGCGTTGACGACGGTGTTCCGAGCGGCAATCGATGCGGTGCGCATGACGATACCTTTCCGCCGATGTCCGATGTTCCCGGCGGGTACGTCGGGTTCACCAGCCATCGACCCTGGGTTAGGGAAGTGCGGCAGGCTCACGGTAGCGCCGGAATCCCGGCGGCGACAGGCCCTGTTTCGGCCCGGTGATTTTCGCCTTCCCGGCGCGGAAATCGAACGGTTCGTCCGTCGCCGTCCGACCAACCGGTGCGGGGGAATGGGCCTTCGAGGTGGTCGCGCGGGCGATTTCTCGCCCGGATCGGCACCGGGATTCCGCCCGGCTCTTGTCATTGGTCTAGTCCATTGACAGTCTTGGACTTGTCGCCGACGGTCATCGCTCCATGGCCGATTCGGCGGTTCCCGTACGGCATTTGCGCTGCCCAGCGTGGGCCGACGTTGCCCATGGCGTTTCCGCACGTTGCACTCCTACCCCGGAGATACATCCATGCGCCGAGCCAGAACTCACCCATGCCCGCATCCCGTCACCCCGACGGGGACCACGAGGTGACCCCCGCCGAGACCCACCGGAGATTAGCCGACCCGGCGCGCTCCGTGACGAGGGCGACCGCGCCGGGGTTGACCGTGCCGGGCCTGTTGGCGGCCCGCGCGCTCGTCGACCCCGAACGGGTCGCCTTCCTGATCCCGGCAGCACCGGGAACCACTGGAACATCGGGAGCACCGGCGACGCCGGAAATACCCGAGAACCGGCTCACCTTCGCCGCCTGGGACCGTCGATCCTCTTCCCTGGCACGGGAGTTGCGCGTACGCGGAGTGCGCGACGGTGACCGCATCGGGCTGCTCTTCGGCGGTCGCGAATGGGCGGACTACGCCGTCGCTTACTGCGCGGTGCACCGAGCCGGCGCGGTCGCGGTGCCGCTCCCGGCGCAACTGCCGCCCGCCGCCCTGCACACGATGCTCACCCACTGCGCCGCCACCGGCGTCCTGCACGGCGCCGAAATCCGGCCGGCGCCGACCGACGCGTGGAGTTCGCCCGCGGCCGAGCTCGAAGCCGCCGCGGACCGAGCCGAGGGCCGTGCGCCCGATCCGCGCCGACCCGATGCGCACGGACCGGACGCACACCGACGCGATCCGCGCCGACCCGAGCGGGAACGACCCGAGCAGCACCGGGGCCCGAGCCGGCACCTGCCCGACCTGCCCGCCCCGCGCCCCGACGACCTCGCCCAGATCCTGTACACCTCCGGCACCACCGGCACGCCCAAAGGCGTCGCCGCCACTCACGCCAATCTCACCCACGGCTTCGAACCCGCGCCCAGACGACGACAGTTGGCCCACTCGCGGCACTTCCTGCACGCCTTCCCGATCGGCACCAACGCGGGCCAGACGATGTTGCTCAACGCGCTGACCGCCGAGCCGACCGCCCTGTGCGCACCGGCGTTCGACGCCGAGGAGTTCTGCGCGCTGATCGCCGCCTACCGGGTCGGCACCGTGTTCACGGTCCCGGCGATGGCCACCGAGTTGGTGAACTCCCGGGCCTGGACCCGGCACGACGTGAGCACGGTACAACTGTTCGGCTCGACCGCCGCCGCGCTGCCACCGACCACCGCACTCGCGCTGACCGAGGCGTTCCCGGACGCCACCATCGTCAACTCCTACACCTCCACCGAGGCGGCGCCCGCGCAGACCACCATGGTCTTCGACCCGGACCGCCCCACCTCGGTGGGCCGCGGCACCGGCCGGGACGATCTGCGCATCGTCGGTGCGGACGGCGAACCCGTACCCACCGGCGAGGCCGGCGAGATCTGGCTGCGCTCGCCCACCACGTCGCGCACCTACTACCGCGACCCCCGGGCCGACACCGAGGTGTTCACCGACGGCTGGGTACGGATGGGTGACATCGGCCGCCTGGACGCCGACGGCTACCTGTACCTGATCGACCGGGAAAGCGACCTGATCAAGTCCGGCGCGATGCGCGTGTCCACCCTCGCGGTGGAGGCCGCGCTCCACGAACACCCCGCCGTCGCCGACGCGTCCGTGTTCGGCGTGCCGCACCCGGTGATGGGCACCATGGTCGCCGCCGCCCTGGTGCTGCGGGCCGAGGTGTCGGCCGAGGACCTGCGGGTGTTCCTGGGCGAACGGCTGGCCCGACCCGAGATCCCGACCCGACTCCTGCGGATGGACTCGCTGCCCAGAAACCCGGCGGGCAAGGTGGTCAAGCAACAGTTGCGCGCCCGGTTGACCGCGGGCGACACCCCGTCCGAACGCGCGCCCGGCACCGCGACCGAGGTGGCGGTGAGCGGCCTGTGGGACGAGGTGCTCGGCTGCTGCGGCGCGGGTCCCGACGACAACTTCTTCGCCCTGGGCGGGGACTCGTTCAAGGCCACCCGGCTCGCCGCCGCCGCGGCACGCCTGTTCGCCCTGGAGGTGCCCTCCTCGCTCGCCTTCGACCGACCCGAACTGGCCGACCAGGCAGCCTGGATCGACACCGCGCGCGCCGAACCCGTACCCGCCCGCGCCGACGATCCACCGACCTCGGCCGAACTCGCGCCGATGCCGCTCAGTTCGCAGCAGGAGAACTTCTTCGTCTGGATGCACGCCACCGAGGAACCCCGCGACGTCGGCCCGGTGAGCGTGGGGATCCGGATCACCGACGTCTTCGACCCGGATACCCTGACCGCCGCCCTGGAAGACGTCGTTCGGCGACACGAGGCGCTGCGCACCGTGTTCCGCTATGTCGACGGGGTCCCGGAGGCGGTGGTACGACCCGAACTGCCGCCCGAGGTACGGCGGGTCCGGGCCCTGGGCGACACCCCGGCCGAGCGCGAGCGGTTCGCCCACGAACACGCCCGCGGCGAACGGGAACCGGGCTGGGACCTGGCCCGGGGACCGCTCGTGCGCGCGCTGCTGATCGAACTCGACGTCGAGGAACACGTCTTGATCCTCGCCGTGCACCACATGGTGTTCGACGGTTGGTCGATGGGGGTGCTGCTGCGCGAACTCGCGATGACCTACTCGGCGTTTCGCACCGGTCGGCCGAGCCCGCTGCCGGTGCCCAGCCCGACCTGCTCGGAACACCTGGGTTGGGCGCGCGCCCAGTGGCCGCGCACCCGCCCCTTCTGGGAGGCGTCCCTGGCCGGTGCACCGGCCGCGATCGACCCCTTCCCCGGCCGGGAGGTCACCGACCGACTGCACAGCGCCTCGGTCCGGTTCACCCTGGACGCGGACCTGGTCGCCCGGCTGCGCATGAGCGCGCGCGAGCAGGGCGCGACCCCGTTCATGCTGGCCACGGCGTGCTGGACGAGCGTGCTGGCCCGGACCGCCGGCACTCGCGACATCGTGGTGATGTCACCGGTGCCGGGTCGCTCGCGACCGGGCAGCGAGAACCTGATCGGCTGCCTGGTGCAATCCCTGCTGATCCGGATCGACCTGCACGGCGACCCCTCCTTCGGCGAACTGCTGGCCCGCGTCCGCAGCGCCGCACTGGCCGCAAACGAGCACCAGTCCTACCCGTTCGCCGAGTTCTACCCGCGCTTTCCGGACACGGCCTGGATTCGCTACGAGAGCTGGTCCAACCGGGCGCACTTCCTCGGACTGCTCTCCGAACCCTTCGAACTGCCCAGAGAGTTGGACGCCGAGTGGCCCACTCCCGGCGGTCTTCCCGATCTCGGCGTGCCGGAACTGGCCCTCACCGAACAACCGGACGGCACCATCGCCGGCTGGCTGCTGTACAACGAACGCGCCTTCGCGCCGTCCGTCGTCGAGGGCCTGGCTCGGGCCTTCGTCGACGCCTGGGCGCTCGCGCTCGACCAGCCCCAAGCGCCGGTGTTCGGGGACACCGACGCGCTTGTGCACCCACCGATCATCACCGAGAAGGGCTGACGATGCGCAAGTCCCAGCCGGTACCCCTGCCGCCGGAAACCCTCCACCGCGCCCCGGTGACCCCGGCGCAGCACGGGATCCGGTTCACCGAACTCGCCGGCCACACCGGCACCGCCCACCACATGCCGCTCGCCATCCGATTCACCGGCGACCTCGATCGGGCGGCCCTGGCCGACGCCTGCGACGCGCTCGTCGCCCGCCATCCGATCCTGGGCAGCGTGCTGCGCGAAGTCGACGGCGAACTGTGGTCGGTTCCCGCCGAATTCATCCCCCGACTCGTGATCCTGCCCCTCGCGGCGCCCGCACCCGATCGGCGTACGGACGCCGTCGCCGAGGCGATCCGACACGAGACCCTGCGCCCGTTCGACCAGGTCACCGGCCCACTCGCGCGCTTCACGCTGCTCGATGCGGGCCCCGGTCACCGGGTGTTGCTGATCGTCGTCCACCATCTGGCCTTCGATGGCGGCTCCAAGGACATCCTGGTCCGCGAACTGGCCACGCTCTACACCGCCTTCGGCGGCGGAACCAAGCCGGATCCGGTGGAACACGAGCCGAGCGCCGACGCCGAGCGCAGCGCCCGCGAGGCGGCGGAGTTCGCCCACCGGGTCACCCTCGCCAAGGAACGCTTCGCCGCCGAGGCCCAGGACCCGCCACCGGTGCTGCTGCCCGGTCGACGCCGCCCCGGCACCGACGGTGGTCCCGGCGAGTCGGTGCCGATACCCGTGGACGACGCCTTGCGGCGCGACCTGGCGGGCACCGCCGAACTGCTGGGCATCAGCTCGTTCGCGCTGCTGCTGGGCGCCCTGCACGTGCTGCTGTGGCGCTACGGCAACGAACGCCCCACGGTGGCCATCGGGTTGGGCACCCGAACCCCGCACAGCCGCGACCGGATCGGCCCGTACGTCAACGAACTCCCGGTACACAGCTCGCCGTCGCCGGATCTGTCGTTCGCTGACTTCGGCCGGGCGCTGCGTGCCGACCTGCGCGAGTTGTACGTGGTGCGGGACGTACCGCTGGGTCGGGCGGTGGCCGGTCTCACCCCACGCTCGGCGCTGGCACCGGTGTCGATGAGCTATCGCCGACGCACCGAGGTACCCGACTTCGCGGGGGTGCCCGGGTCGATCGACTGGACCCTGTTCAACCACGCGGTGCGTGGCGATGTGCACCTGCAATGCCTGGACGACCCCGACCGGTTGGCCATGCAGTTGCACTTCGCCACCGACGCCCTCGACCGGGGAGCGGCCGAGGAGATCGTCGGGCACTATGCCACCCTGCTGCGCGCGATCGTCGCGGCCCCGGACACCGCGCTGTCGCGCCTCCCGGTGCTGACCGACCGGGAGCGGGCCGCGATTCTGGTCGACTGGAACGACACCGCTCGGGCGGGCGATCCCGCGACCCTGCCGGAACTGTTCGCCGCGCAGGTCGCCCGCACGCCGCACGCACCGGCGGTGCACTGCGGTGCGGAACGACTGACCTATGCCCGACTGGACGCGGCCGTGGAGGCGGTCGCCGAGCGGCTGCGCACCGCCGGCATCGGCGCGGGCGACTTGGTGGCGGTCTGCGTGCGGCGCACCGCGGCACTGCCCACGGCCCTGTTGGGTGTGCTGCGGGCCGGCGCCGGATACCTGCCGCTGGACCCGGAGTACCCTTCGGCGCGGCTGGCGTCGGTGCTGGCGGACTGTGCCGCGACCGTGCTGCTGACCGAGCACGACCTGCTCGGACGATTCCCCGAACACGCGGACGGCGCGCTGCTGATCGACGGGATCGGCGAGGTCGGCGAGGCGAGTGAAGTCGGCACCACGATCGCCGGCGCACCCCGGTCGTGGCCGGCGCCCGCGCCCGGCGACCTCGCCTACGTGCTGGCCACCTCCGGCTCCACCGGCCGGCCCAAGGGTGTGGAGATCGAGCACGGCGCGCTGAGCAACCTGCTCGCCTCGATGCGGGACACGCTGCACAGCGATCAGGACGCGGTGTGGCTCGGCCTGACCTCGGCCTCGTTCGACATCTCCGCCGTGGAACTGTACGTGCCGCTGATCACCGGTGGCCTGCTGGTGCTCGCCCGGGACGGCGACGTACGCGACGGGCGGGCGCTGCTCCGGCTGATCCGGGACGAACACGTCTCGCACGTGCAGGCCACCCCCTCCGGGTGGCGGATGTTGCTGGACGCGGGCTTCGCGGAGCCGGCCGTGGTCGCGGTCACCGGAGGCGAGGCGCTCCCGCTCCCCCTGGCCCGAGAACTGCGGGCGCAGGTACGACGGTTGGTGAACGCCTACGGACCCACCGAGACCACGGTGTGGTCCAGTACGGCGGAAATCGGCCCGGACGACGACGAGGTGAGCATCGGCCGCCCGATCGCCAACACCCGGATGTACATCCTGGACGCCGCAGTCGCCCCGGTCCCGATCGGGGTCGAGGGCGACCTGTACATCGGCGGCAGCGGTCTGGCCCGGGGCTACCGGCACCTGCCCGGCGTCACCGCCGACCGGTTCGGACCGGACCCGTTCGGACCGCCCGGAGCCCGGATGTATCGCACCGGCGACCGGGCCCGCTACCGCGCGGACGGCCGGATCGAGTTCCTGGGGCGAGTCGACCACCAGGTGAAGATCCTCGGCCACCGGATGGAACTCGGCGAGATCGAGGCCGCGTTGCTCGTCCACCCGGATGTCGCGACGGCGACCGTGCTGGCCCGGCAGGACGGGGCCGACGGCGCGCGCCTGGTGGCCTACCTGGTGCCGCGCCCGGGCGCCGTCCCCAGTCCGGCCGAACTGCGGGTGCACCTGGCCGCGACGCTGCCCCGGGCGCTGGTCCCGAGCGCGTTCGTTGCCCTGGAACGCCTGCCGCTCACGCCGAACGGCAAGCTGGACCGGGCCGCGCTGCCCGCACCACCTCGTGTGCGGGCGGCGGACCAGGATTCGGAATCGGACCCGGATCGAGACCCGGCGGCCGAGCCGCTCGGCGACCCCGGCCCGGCCGCCGAGATCACCGCCATCTGGCGCGAGGTGCTCGGCCTGGACGACATCCGCCCCGACGAGGACCTGTTCGACCTGGGCGGTCACTCGCTCACCGTCACCCGGATCGGCGCGCGGATTCGCAAGCGCCTGGGCGTGGACGTACCGCTGCACGTCTTCTTCGAATCCCCGACCATCACCGGACTCACCAGCGCGGTCAGCGCGATGCAAAGCGAACGGCGGCCATGAGTACCCCATTCCGAAGCCTCGACCCGCACCGGGAACAACCGGCGGAGCAGCTCGCGAACCGGCCCGAACAGTCCACCCGGACACCTCTGTCGGCGGGCCAGGAACGACTGTGGCTGCTGGACCGGCTCAACCCCGGCGACGCCGCCTTCAACATGTTCCAGATTCATCGCCTGCGCGGCCCGCTGGACGCCGACGCGTTGGAACGCGCGCTGGCCGCACTGGTCGCGCGACACGACAGCCTGCGTGCCTGCTTCCCCGACGAGGACGGCGTGCCGGTACAACTCATCGGCACGTGGCACGACTTCGCCCTGGAGCGGGTGATCGTCGACGGCCCGCCCGCCGAGCGGGAGCGGCACGCCCGCGAACTGGTCGCCGAACGCACCAACCGATCCTTCGACGTGTCCCGGGGCCCACTGCTGCGGGCGAGCCTGCTGCGCCTGGACGAGGACGGGCACGATCACGTGTTGTGCCTGGTGTTGCACCACATCATCGCCGACGGCTGGTCGATGAACGTTCTGGACACCGAGCTGGTGGCCGTGTACTCGGCGTTCGCGGCCGGTCTGCCCTCGCCGCTGGAACCGCTGCCGCTGAGCTACGCCGACTACGTGCGGCGTCAACGCGAACTCGTCGACTCGCCCGGCTTCGACGAACGGCTGACCTACTGGACCCGACAACTCGCGGGCGCGCCGACCCTGGACCTGCCCGTCGACCGGGCCCGCGTGGGCGGCGGTCACCCCGGGCGCGGCGGCACGGTCACCCACCACCTGCCCGCCGAGCTGCGCGCGGGCATCGAGCAACTCGCCCGGCGCGAGCGGGTCACCCTGTACATGTTCCTCCTGGCCGCCTACCAGACCCTGCTCGCGCGCTACTGCGACCAGGAGGACGTGTGCGTGGGCTCGCCGTTGGCGGGTCGGGACGAGGAGGAGTACGAACCTCTCGTCGGCTACTTCCTCAACACGCTGGTGCTGCGTGGGAGCACCGCCGGGGACCCCTCGTTCCGGGACTTCCTGGCCCGCACCCGGACGGTGGCACTCCAGGCGTTCGAGCACCAGGACGTGCCGTTCGAACGACTGCTCGGCGCCCTGGACGTGGACCGTGATCCGGACAGCCCGCCGGTGTTCCAGACCATGTTGATCCTGCGCCCGCCCGCGGGCCTCGAATTGCGGCTCGGCGAGGCGAGCGCGGAGGTCTTCGAGTCCGGCTTCCGCCAGGCCAAGTACGACCTGACGTTGGAGGTGTGGCCGGAAAGCGACGAACTGGTCGTCGAGTTCGTCTACGACACGGAGCGCTTCGTCCCCGAGACCGTCGCCCGCCTCGCGCGCTGCTTCGAGACGTTGCTTCGGGGCGCGGTGGCGGACCCGGATACGCCGCTGTCCCGGTTGCCGCTGCTGCCGCCGGCCGAGCGGGCCCGGGTCACGGCGGCCGCAGCCGGCCCGGACGCGGGCGACTGCCCGGACGCGATCCTGGCCTTCGAGGTGCAGGCGTTGCGTACACCGCAGGCCGATGCCGTCGAGTGCGGCGACACCCGCATCGGCTACGCCGACCTGGACGCCCGGGCGAACCGGTTGGCCCGCGAACTGCGGCGCGGCGGCGCCGGCCCGGACTCGGTGATCGCGGTGTGCGCCGAACGCTCGATCGAGACGATCGTCGCGCTGCTCGCCGTGCTCAAGGCGGGCGGCGCCTACCTCGCGCTGGATCCCGCGCTGCCGGCCGAGCGCATCGCCTACATGCTGACCGACAGCGGGGCCGAACGTGTTCTGTGCCGAGCGCAGTTCGCGAGCCGTTTCGCCGAAGGCGCGCCGCCGGTCCTGCTGTTGGACGGGTCCGAGAACGGGCCCGAGGACGGGCCCGGGGAAGGGCCCGGGGTGCGGGACGAGAACGGGGACCGGGCCGCCGGCCTCCAAGGAGAAGGCGACGGCGACGAAGCGCGGGACCAGCCGCTCGCCCCGATCGCCGGGCCCGAGCATCTCGCCTACCTCGTCTACACCTCCGGCTCCACCGGCCGCCCCAAGGGCACGCTGATCACCCGTGGGGCACTCGCCGCCCGGGTGGCCTGGATGCGCGAGCGCTACCGCAGCGGCCCCACCGACCGGGTCCTGCAGTTCGCCTCGTTCGGCTTCGACACCCACGTCGAGGAGGTCTATCCGACGCTGCTGGGCGGGGCGACGCTGGTGCTCGCACCCGTGGACGGGCTGTTGCCCGACTTCTTCGGCACCGACGCCGGTCGCACCCTGACCGTGCTCGATCTGCCCACCTCCTACTGGCACGAGTTGGTCGCCCAGACCCCGGGTCTGCCGTGGCCGAAGGCGCTGCGGCTGCTGATCATCGGCGGCGATCAGGCCGACGCCGCCTCGACGCGGCGCTGGCGCGAGACGTTCGGCGACCGGGTCGACCTGGTCAACACGTACGGGCCCACCGAGACCGCGGTGATCGTCACGTCGGCCACCCTGGCCGGCCCGCGCGCCCAACCGTGGGACGGCGCCCGACCGCCGATCGGGCGGGCGCTGGCCGGCACCCGCGTGCACGTGCTGGATCGGCATCTCGAACCCGTGCCGCCGGGTGTGCCGGGGGAGTTGTGCATCGGAGGCATCGGACCGGCCCGGGGCTATCTGGGCCGCCCGGGTGCGACCGGACTGCAGTTCGTGCCCGACCCGTATGGCGCACCCGGCGCCCGGCTCTATCGCACCGGCGACCGCGCTCGGCAACGCCCGGACGGGCAGTTGGAGTTCCTCGGTCGCACCGACCAGCAGGTCAAGCTGCGCGGCTACCGGATCGAACTCGGGGAGATCGAGGCGGCGTTGGTCGCACAGCCGGATATCGCCCAGGCGGCCGTGCTGGTGCGGGGCGAGCGCGGCGATCGACGACTGGTCGCCTATCTGGTGCCCGGCGCCGAGGCGGTCGACCCGCCGGACCCGCCGGCGGTGCGTGCCGCCTTGGCCCGGACGCTGCCCGCGTACCTGGTGCCGGCCGCGTATGTGTTGCTGGAACGCCTGCCGCTGACCACCAACGGCAAGCTCGACCGGGCCGCGCTGCCCGCACCGGAACAACGCAGCACCCCGGCGACCTCGTTCGTGGCGCCGCGCGGCAGCGCCGAGGAACTGGTCGCGGAGACCTTCGCCGATGTGCTCGGTTTGGAACGGGTCGGCGCGCTGGACGACTTCTTCGCCCTCGGCGGCCACTCGCTGCTGGCCACCCGGGCGGTGGCCCGACTCGGCGCGGCGATCGAACTGACCGTGCCGATCCGCGCCCTGTTCGCCGATCCCACCGTGGCCGGCCTGGCCGCGTCGGTTGAGGAACTGCTGCTCGCCGAACTCGACACGCTCTCCGAGGCGGACGCCGAACGACTGGTGCTGGACCAGGCCGAGACAGGAGATCCACGATGACGCTCACCCCGGCGCCACCGACCCGTCCCGGCGGACTCTCCGCCGCCAAACGGGCCCTGCTCGAACAGCGGCTGCGCAGATCCGCGACGGCCGCACCCCCATCGATCCCGCGACTGCCGGAGGGAGCCGAAGTCCCTTTGTCCTTCGCGCAGATCCCGCTGTGGTTCATGGAGAACCTGACCCCGGGAACGGCCGCGTACACCATTCCGCTCGCACTGCGACTGCGCGGGCGGCTCGACGAGGACGCCCTGGAACGGGCGCTACAGGCGCTGTTGACCCGGCACGACAGCCTGCGCACCACCTTCGGCACCAGCGCGGACGGTCGACCGGTGGCCACCGTGCATCCGCCGATGCCGCTCACCGTGACCCGGCACACGCCCGACGCCGACCTGGACGCCGAGGCCCGGGAGCGCTGGGCGGCGGCGCTGGTGGGTGCGGAGTCCGCCCGCCCGTTCCACCTGGAGGTGCCACCGCTGGTGCGGGCCGCGCTGGTGCGGTTGGACGGGGAGGACACCGTACTGCTGGTGGTCCTGCACCACCTGATCGGCGACGGCTGGTCGGTGCATCTGCTCGTCAACGAACTGATGGCCGACTACGGCGCGTTCACGGCCGGCCTGGAATCGCCTGTGGCCGAACCGGCGGTGCAATACGGAGACTACGCGGCCTGGCAGCAGCAGCGCCTGACCGGTCCCGAAGGTGAGCGGGCCGCCCGCTACTGGCGCGAGCGACTGGCCGGGCTGGGTACGCTCGCGTTGCCCACCGACCGGCCCCGACCGGCCCAACAGACCTTCGTCGGCGACGCGCACGGCTTCAAGCTGGACGCCGAGTTGGCGGCAGCCGTCGTGGAGTTGGGCCGTGCGCACCGCGCCACGTCGTACATGACGCTGCTCGCGGCCTGGCAGGCGGTGTTGTCCCGGCACGGCGGTCAGCACGATTTCGCGATCGGTTCGCCGATCGCCGGACGTCCGCATCCGGACCTGGAACCGATGATCGGCATGTTCGTCAACATGCTGGCCATGCGGGCGCCGCTGGCCGGGGACCCCACCTTCGCCGAACTCCTCGGTCGGGTCCGGGAAAGCAGCCTGGACGCCTACGCACACCAGGATCTGCCGTTCGACCAGGTGGTCCGGGACCAGAACGTGACCCGCGACGTCAGCCGTACACCCCTGTTCCAGGTCACCTTCGCGCTGCAGAACTACGGGCGCGGCGAGCGCGGTTTCGTCGGGCTCGACCACGACTGGTTCACCGGCGACTCCCGGGTGACCCGGTTCGACCTGAGCCTGTTCGTGTTCGAGACCGACACCGGGATGCAGTGCCTGCTCACCTACAACACCGACCTGTTCGACGCGAGCACGGTGGCTCGGCTCGCCGGGCATCTGGCCACCCTGCTGCGGGTGGTGACGGCCGACCCGCATACCCCGCTGTCCCGGATCGACCTGCTCGGCGCGCAGGAGCGGGCCCAACTCGTCACCGGCTGGAACGACACCGCCCGGCCACTGCCCGAACACCCCACGCTGGCCGCCGCGATCGAGGCCCGGGTGGCCCTGGATCCGCGCGCCCCGGCGGTGACACACGAGGGGCAGACGCTCGACTACGGCGAACTCGACGCGCGCGCCGCTCGGCTCGCCCGCTACCTGCGCGGGTGCGGGGTCGGCCCGGAGACACCGGTCGCGCTGTGCCTGGAACAGTCGCTCGACCTCGCGGTGGCGGTGCTGGCCGTGCTCAAGGCGGGCGGGGCGTATCTCCCACTGGATCCGGAACAGCCGGTCGAACGGCTGGCGTTCATGCTCTCCGATGCGGGTGTGCGGGTCCTGGTGACGGACAGCGCGCTGCGCGAGCGCACGGCGGGTCACGCCGGCACGGTGATTCTGCTCGATCGCGAACAGGCGGCGATCGACGCCCGGGATCCGGATTCGGAGCGGGCGGATTCGGAGCGGGCGGAGTCGGGGGCCCCGGCCGGCCCGGGGAACCTGGCCTACGTGATCTACACGTCCGGCTCCACGGGGCGTCCCAAGGGCGTCGCGGTGCAGCACCGCGAGGCACTTGCCTATCTCGACGGCGTACGCGAGCGGTTCGAGATCGTCCCCGGATCGGTCTACGGGCTGGCCCAGTCGTTGTCCTTCGACTTCGCGATCACCGCGCTGTACCTGGCCTGGACCACCGGCGGCGAACTGCACCTGATCCCCAAGCGGCTCTCCGGTGCGGAGTTCGCCGACCACCTGGGTCGGCATCCGGTGGACTACCTGAAGATGACGCCCTCCCACCTGGCCGGACTGGCGGCCGAGGTCGGCGCCGAACGCCTGTTGCCCCGGCGCATGTTGATCCTCGGCGGCGAGGGCTCGTCGTGGGAGTGGACGCGGGATCTGGCCGCGCTCGGCACCTGCGCGGTGGTCAACCACTACGGGCCGACCGAGACCACGGTGGGGGTGACCACCTACCGGGTCCGCCCGCAGGAGGTGCCGATCTCGACGGTGACGCCGATCGGCCGACCGTTGCCGAACGCACGGATCTACCTGCTGGACGCGCACCTGGAACCGGTACCGATCGGAGTCACCGGGGAGATCCACATCGGGGGCGAGCGGCTGGCCCGCGGCTATCTGGGGCAACCAGGCGCGACCGCCGACCGGTTCGTGCCCGACCCGTTCGGGCCGCCGGGCGCCCGGCTGTACCGCACCGGCGATCTGGGTCGTTACCTGCCCGACGGTGACGTGGAGTTCCTCGGTCGCAGCGACCAGCAGGTCAAGATTCGCGGCTATCGGGTCGAACCGGCCGAGATCGAAGAGGCGTTGCGCGCGCAGGCGGCGGTCGGCCAGGCCGTGGTGGACGCGCGGGGACCGGCCGGATCGCAACGGCTGATCGCCTATCTGGTGCCGGCCGAGGACCACCCGGGCGAGCCGCCGGCCGGTGCCGAGCTGCGCCGGGAACTGCTGGTTCGGTTGCCCGAGTACATGGTGCCGTCCAGGTTCGTCTGGCTCGACCGACTGCCGCTGAAGGCGCACGGCAAGGTCGACCGTGCGCTGCTGCCGGAGCCCGACGCCGGGGCCGGCAGCGGGGCGGACGGCGGCGAGCGGGTGGCGCCGGTCGGTGCGACCGAGGAGGCGCTGGTCGGGATCTGGACGTCGGTGCTCGATCTGGCCGCGCTCGGAGTCACCGACGACTTCTTCGAACTGGGCGGGCATTCGCTGCTCGCGATGCAGGTGTTGGCCCGGCTGCGCAAGGTGTTGCCGCCCGGGAGTCGACAGGTGAGCCTGTTGGAGTTGTTCAAACACCGGACCGTGCGCGAACTCGCCGCCTTGATCGACCGTCCGGTCGGCACGGATGAACCCCGTTCGCTGTTGCACGAGTTGACTCGGCCGGTGCCTGTCGCGCAGCGGGTGCTCTCGTTGGTGTGTGTGCCGTACGGCGGCGGCAGCGCGGTGGTGTACCAGCCGCTGGCCGATGCGCTGCCCGCCGGGCACTCGTTGTACTCGGTGGCCATTCCGGGTCACGACCTGTCCATGCCCGAGGCGCCCAGGCCGATCGAGGAGGTCGCCCGGGAGTGTGTGGACGAGATCCTGGCCCGGGTCGAGGGACCGTTGGCGCTCTACGGACACTGCGGGGTGGGCAGTGCGCTGACCGCGCAGATCGCCCATCTGTTGGAGGAGTCGGGGCGCCGGCTGGAGGCGGTGTACCTGGGCGCGATCTTCCCGTTCGCCCGACCCGAGGGCGGTCTGCTCGGCGCGCTGTCGCGCTTCTCCGGACTCGAACGGCTGCGCGGGGACCGGGTGCACCTGAACTGGCTGACCTCGATGGGCGCGGACCTCGGCGACCTGGACGAGGAGCAGGTCACCTTCATCATCCGCAACATGCGCAAGGACGGCCGGACTTCGGAGGAGTACTTCACCCGGCGGATGGCCGAGGGCATGCGGCCGTTGGCCGCACCGGTGATCTCGGTGATCGGCGAGCGCGACCCCAGCACGGAGTTCTACCAGGAGCGCTTCCGGGAGTGGCACTTCATGGCCGACGCCACGGCGCTGGTGGTGATCGACGAGGCGGGCCACTACTTCCTGCGCTACCGGGCGGACGAGTTGGCCGAGATCGTCACCGCGACGCACGAGGCCGTGGCCCGGGACCGGACCGAGCCGCTGACCCGGGCGGCGCGCGGTGCGGACGCGGGATGGTGGTTGCAGGGCGTATCGGGCGGCACCGACGCCGATTCCGAGGATGAAGCCGCACCCGCCGCCGTCCGGTCGACGCCCACCCCGGCCGTGCGGCCGAGCATGGGCCGGTTCATGGCGGTGGCCCTGGGGCAGCTCGCCTCGATCACCGGGTCGGCGCTGACCGAGTTCGCCATCCCCATCTGGATCTATCTGCGCACCGATTCGCTCACCCAATTCGCGCTGTTCTCGGTGCTGGCGCTGGTGCCCGGCATCCTGGTGGCGCCGTTGGCGGGGGCGGTGGTGGACCGCAACAGTCGCCGGTCGGTGATGCTGGCCGCGGACTGCGCGGCGGGCGCGGTGCAGGTGACGATGGCGCTGCTGTTGTGGGGCGGCCATTTGGGCGTGGGGGCGGTGTACGGACTCCTGGTGGTGTTGTCGGTGACCGCCACCTTCCAACGCCTGGCCTACACCTCCGCGGTGCCGCAACTGGTACCCAAGCGCTATCTGGGCCATGCCAACGGCATCGTGCAAATGAGCACCGGGCTGGCCCAGTTGGTGGTGCCGTTGATCGCGGTCGCGCTGTTGGCGAGCATCGGACTCGGCGGCATCCTGGTGATCGACATCACCACGTTCGTGATCGCGGTGACGGTGGTCGCCTTCGTGCCGTTCCCCGACACGATGGCGCAGACCCGGCGCGAGAGCATGGTCAAGGAGATCGCCAACGGGGTGCGCTACTCCATGGGGCATCCCGGATTCCGCACGATGTTGCTCTACTTCGCGCTGCTCAACGTGTTCCTGGCACCGATGTTGGTGCTGATGACCCCGCTGGTGTTGTCCTTCGGATCGGTGCACACCGCGGGCGCGGTCGGCGTCGCGGCGGGCGCCGGCGCGCTGCTCGGCGGCCTGGCGATGGGGGTGTGGGGAGGTCCGCGGCATCGCCGGATGCACGGCATCCTGCTGGCCACCGTGCTGATCGCGGTCTTCGCCTTCGTCGCCGGTCTGCGGCCCTCGCCGGTGCTGGTCGGCATCGGCTTCTTCGGGGTGTTCTTCGGACTGTCCCTGCTCAACGGCATCTACGCGACGATCATCCAGGTCAAGGTGCCCCAGCGGTTCCACGGCCGGGTGATCGCGCTGAACACGATGGTGGCGTGGTCCACGCTCCCGCTGGGCTTCGGGGTGATCGCGCCGCTCGCGGTGCACCTGCTCGAACCGCTGTTCACCCCGGGCGGCGCGCTGGCGTCCAGCGTCGGCCGGGTGATCGGGGTCGGCGAGGGGCGCGGCACCGGGTTCCTGTACCTGGTGTGCGCGTCCGCGATGATCCTGCTCGCGCTCGCCTCCTTCCGGCACCGGGTGATCGCCGGATTCGACGACGAGGTCCCGGACGCGATGCCGGACGACCTGATCGGCATCGAGGAACGCCGCAAGAAGCGGGCGGATGCATCGCCGCCGCCCGTCCGGAAGTCGCCCGAACCCGAACTGGAGAAGGTATGACCGGCAACGACGAAACCGAACGCGACTGCCGCGTGGTGATCAACGACGAGGAGCAGTACTCGGTCTGGGCCACCGACCGGGATCTCCCGGCCGGCTGGCGCGCGGAAGGCTTCACCGGCACCCGCCCGGACTGCCTCGCCCACATCGACCGGGTCTGGACCGACATGCGCCCCCGCAGCATCCGATAGCCCCACCGACCACCGACCACCCCGCCGGCGAGCCCACCCGGGGCTCGCCGGCGGCGGCGTCACCGCACCCGGTCCGCACGCGCGTCGGTGTCGGTTCGGCGCGAGCAGCAGTCGGCGTCGTGTGGGGGCGTGGGGTGGTGGCGGCGGTGCCAGAAGGGGGTGTGGGGCCAGCGTTGTTCGGCTGTGTAGGCGTGGTGGTGGTTGCGGTGGTAGGCGTGGCGTAGGTCGGCGAGGCGGGCTTGGTAGGTGTCGGGCGCGTCCCGGTGGCCTGCGAGATGTGCGTCGACGGTTTGGCCGGCGGTGAGGCCGGTGTACAGGGCCGTGAGGATGCCCTGGGAGGACACCGGGTCGAAGGCGGTTGCGGCATCGCCCGCGGCGATCCAGCCCGGGCCGCAGACCCGGTCCAGGTGGGCGCCGTGTGCGGGGGCCCGGCGCGGGAGTACGGGCGACGGCAGGGGCCACCCGGCCAGTCGTCGGCCGATCTCGGTCGTTTCGGCGAGGCGGGCCCGGAAGCCGGCCGAGTCACCCGCTCGCGCGGTGGGCAGATCGGCGTCGGTGAAGTAGGCCACCAGGCGCCGATTGCCGGGCACCAGCGCGGTGTACCACCAGCCGTCCGGCCCGGATTCGACCACCGTGCTCGCGTCGGTGTCGCACGCGGTGGGATCGACCAGGGTCAGGTGCAGCGCGACCAGGGCGTCGTGGGTGTGCCGGCGGGCGCCGCCGCTTCCGGTCGCGACCGCCGCTCGGCGCCCGGTCGCGTCGACGACCCAGTCGCAGCACACCACTTCGCGCCGGTCGGGCCAGCCCAGCGGCACCGACCAGGTGCCGTCCGGCCGGCGCGTCGGCGCGCCGACCGGGGTGCGCTCGGCCACCTCGGCACCGGCCGCCCGGGCGCCGTCGCGCAGGCGGCGGTCGAACAGCGGGCGATCCAGGTGCCGGCCGGGCCCGTTCGGGTCGTCGATCGCGGAGACCGTGACCGGCTGCGGCGACCCCCACACGGACAGCGTGGCGTAGCAGGGCAGATGGCCCGCCCCGGGTACGTGCTCGCCGACCCCCAGGTCGGCCAGCAGCACCCGGGCCGCCCCCGGCAGCGCCTCGCCGATCGCCGGCGGCCCGCCACCCGCGTCGGCGAGCAGCACCGAACGACCCGCACGTGCCAGCGTGATCGCGGCCGCGGCGCCGGCCGGCCCGCCACCGGCGACCACGACGTCGTACCGCCGCCGGGCCGGCGGCGCCCCGACCCCGGTCACGGGCGAAGTCCGCACGAGCCGACGCCGCTCACCCGCACGGCACCTCCACCGCCACGCCGTTCGCGGGCAGGTCCGTGCCGCCACGCGGATGCGGCTCCCGTCACTGCGAATCCAGGTAGGGATCGATGTTGTCGACGTAGCCCACCGTGACGTCCGCCGCGTGTTGCCCCGTGGCGTCGGCGACATCGCGGATCACCGGCTCGTCGGGGGCCGGTTCCGGGACGTGCACGTTCACCAGGTTGTTGGCGTCCCGGGCCTGGTCGAACGGCGGTTGCGGCGGCGACTCGACCTGCATGCGGGCCGGGAAGCGGCCGTCGCCGACCGTGTAGGGCCGCACTTCGACGATGCCGAGCTTGTACCAGCCGTCGATCATCTGTCGGCGCTGCGCCTCGGGCGTGGTCCCGGTCAGTCCGCGCAACCACACCGCGCGGTGCGTGAACGCGGCCTCGCGATCGCTCGAACCGCCACTGTCCGGCCGGTTGACCTTCTCGTAGTCGCTTTGTTTGAGCACGTGGTTGGGCACCCGTGCGGGCCAGAACGTCGGTACGTACGGGTCGTAACGCGGCCCGAGTCCGGCCTGCGACTCGTAGCCCGCGCGGCAGCCCGCCGTGTCGGTCTGCCAGGGCACCGCCATCCATCGACTGAGGTCACCCGGTCCCTGCGCGTACAGCGGGCCGTCGGGGGCCAGCGCCTTGTCCGGGGTGAGCGTGTTGCCGTAGTCCGGATCGGGATCGCCCTCGGGCCGCGCCCTGATCCGGAACGGCTCGGCGAACATCGTCGCGTGCCGGATCGGCCAGGTCACCTCGATCCCGGGATGGAACGCGTCCGCGACGCAGAAGTCCAACGCGGCCCGATCCAGCAGCCCCGGCTGCGCGGCCGGCGGCGCGTCCTCCACGCGGTGCGGGTAGCCGGCGAACGGCGACGCGTCGAAGTTCCCCTGTGACCAGGCCAGCAGCAGCCGGTCCTGGGTCGGCGACAGTGTCATGTACTGGCGCACCGTCCGAGGCACACTGGCCATGCCGTCGCCGTAGAGCCAGGGCCACGGCATCGGCGACTTGTCGTCGCGGTTGTAGTCGCGCAGCGCGGTGTACACCTGCCGGCGCACCTCGCGATGCTCGATCGCCGGACTGGACAACCGGCGCAGCGCCTCGGGGGCGAGGAAGTACTCCGGACCGGCCCAGCCGAATTTGGCCGCGAACCCGGCGTTGACCCACTGGAGTTCGCAGAACCGGCGCAGGATCGGTTCGATGTGCTCGCCGAACGAGACCCGGGCCGGGAACGGCAGTTGGCCGGTGCCGACGAACACGTCGAAGAGCAGGTCGTAGAGGGTGCGTACGGTGCGCAGGTCCGGCGCGAAGTTGGGTGGCGCGACCACCACCCAGGCCGGATCCACCGGCACCGAGACGCCGTCGATGGTGACCGACGCGGTCACCGGCCCGTCGGAAATGTCGTCGTACCAACCGTCGTTGTTCGTTACCGAGGCCGGCGGCGTGTGATCGGGCGAGCCGGCGGCGCCGAGCCCGCCGAGCACCACCAGTCGGCCGTGCTCGTCCGTGCGCATCTCGCCCAGCGGGACGTCGACCCGACCCAGGAAACGGCCGCCGGTGAACGGCACCCGCCCACCGGGTGTGGCGTTCAGCGTCTTGCGGCCCGGATCGATCACCAGCGACCGGCGATCGGTGACGCTCGGATTGCGCCGCGCGGACGGCCTGGCCGCCGGGTCCCGCGAGTCCGGGATGTCCAGCGGGAGCTGGAACTGGTACCACGCGGCCTTGCGATTGGCCACGTGTACGCCCCAGGTGATCCGGGTGCCCGGGTCGGCGACCGTCACCTCGCGCACCACGTGCCCGTCGGCGGCGTGGCCGTACAGCCGGAATCGGGCCGCCTGGCGCTTGATCGCGCCGTCCGCGTCCTTGGTGAAGCCCGGTGGGGTGGGCTCCGGGTCGGGGGTTTCGGGTCCGTAGTACCAGCCGTCCGGGCGCGTGCTGTTGCCCACGCGCGCAATGCCGATGGCCGGATGGATGCGTACTCGGACGATGCGGTCGTCCGTTCGCCTGTTGCCGTCCCGATCGCTCACAGCACTCCCGTTGCTCTCGTCCGCCCACACCGCCGGGCCCCAGGGGCCCATCCGGGGTGTGCTGGTTCCGACGTGCGATCACACGCCGGGTACGCGCGCAACCCCACGCTGTCCAACCACGATCGCCGAACGCAAGACCCAGTCGGGTGACACCTTCCGGCGGACCCCGGCCGGCCCGGTGCGCCCGATCGGCTCTGTGCCGCCGACCTCGGATCCGCCGTCCGGGTGACGAACGGCACGGTGGGGACCGTGGGTCGACGGTTGTCCGCAGGGTGCGCTCTCTCATACGCTCCGGACGCCGACAGGTTCGTCGGCGCACCGCGATCCGTACGGATCGACGTGCCACAACTGCATGTTCGAAGCCCAGGGGAAGCCGGTCGAAATCCGGCGCTGTCCCGCAACCGTGGGTGGTGATCGACAGGTCGCCACGAGTCGGAATGCCTGGGTTGCTCGATCTCGAAGGCTCCAGGTGTCGTGGACTGCACGCTGAAGCCCGGATTCCGCGGCCGATGCCTGCCTTCGGCCGGATGCCGGGACTCGTCGTTCCCGCCGTCCGCGCCCGCGTCCACCGCACGAAGGGAATCCGTCCGTGAAGCTTTTCCGGAACAAGGGGCGTATCGGCCGACTGGTCGGCGCATTGGCCCTGTTGGTGCTGCCCGCCACCGCGCAGGTCACCGCGGCGGCGCCGAGCGCGTACGCCGTGGACACCACCAAGGGCAGCGCCGGGGTCTGCCCGAGCAACGACGGCGTGACCGTGATCGTCGACTTCCAGGAACTCGGCGGTGCCACGATCGTGCGTTGCGCGCCGGGTGACCAGGCCACCGGACTGGCGGCGCTCAAGAACGCCGGATTCGAGACAGCCGGTACCGCCCGCTGGGGCGAGGCGTTCATCTGTCGGATCGAGAACAAGCCCGGCCCGGCCACCGAACCCTGCCTGAACACACCGCCTGCCAACGCCTATTGGTCCTACTGGCACGCGCCGAACAACGGCACCTGGACGTACAGCTCGTGGGGTGCGTCCAACCGCAAGCCCCCGCCGGGCAGCTTCGAGGGTTGGTCCTTCGCCAAGGACCGGACCGCGTCGACCAACCCGCCGCCGCGCGTGGCCCCTTCGCGGTAGGTCGATCGAACTCCGGCCCACCCGGGGCACTCGGTGCCCCGCGCCCCGCGTCGTCGCCCGCCCGGATCGGCGAGCGGCGACGCGGGTGTTGCGAATCCTGGTCAGGACGCGGACGACGGGCAGTGCAGGGCCGGCGCGTCCGGCCGGGCCCCGGCGGCGGTCAGGTCGGCGAAGCCGGTGCCGGCCAGGCCCAATACCGCCTGGGCGGTGGCCCGGGTGGCGGTGGCCGGGTCGAACCCGGTCGCGTCGTACGCGATCGCGCCTCGCGTGGCGGGCGGACCCGAGCAACCCACCTGACGTCCGCCGAGGAACTGCCGCGCGGTCAGTCCCGGCAGCACCCGCCACGAGGAGAGCAGCGCCTGCCCGGCCAGGCCGGTGCTGTTGGCGTTGGACGTGACAGCGCCCGGCGTGCCGAAGCCGCCGTCGGAAAGCTGGTGCGCGACCAGCCAGTTCAGTCCGGCGGCGGCCTCCTGGTGGCGGCCCGTGGCGGCCAGCGCCTGCACGCTCATCGCGGTCGAGTCGGCGTCGGCCGTGCACGTCGCGAGGCCGAAGTTCAGCGGGAAACCGCCGTCGGCGCAGTGCGCGCCGGCCAGGAAGTCGACCGCCGCGGTCGGTGCGCCGGCGGGTGTGCGGTCCAGGGCGAGCAGAGCGAGCGACTGGCTGAAAGCGTTGCTGTAGTCGCCCCACGGCGAGGTGTCGGTGAACCGGCCCGAGGGTTGTTGCAGCGCGCGCAGCCGGGTCGGCAGGTCCACGCCGCCGAAGTTGCCAGGGTTCGTCCCGCGCACTTCGGCCGCGAGCAGCACCTTGGCGGTGGCGCCGGCGTAGGCGTTGGTGGTGCCGTCGCCGATGTAGCCGGACAGGATCTCCGGACGGGCCAGCCACGCGGTGGCCTTGGCACCGTTCTGCTCGGCCACCCCGGCGGCGGCGAACGCCAGCACCGCGTCGATGGTCAGACCCTGGTCGGGGTAGGTCACCCCGTCGAAGGTGGCCTCGAAGCGCTCGCCGTCCACGAGTTGCCGGGCCAGCCAGCCGGCTGCGGCCTGAGTGCGATTGCCGGCCGGGAGCGAAGCGGTTGCCGACCGGTCGGCCGGCGTGGGGGCGGCGCCCGCGGTCGCGGGTACGACGGCGGTCGCGGCGGCGAGGAGCAGACCGCCGAAGAGGGCGGAGATCCTCCGGCCGGGGCGGGTGAGCGTCATGGTGAAGCCTTTCCGGGCCTGCGACGCGGCATGCCCGGCGAAGCCGCCACGCGTTCGACCGCGGGCCCGAAGGCGGGACGGTCTCGGCCCGGCGGCGCGAGGGCTCCGCCCCGTAGACCACGACAGGGAATGGAGATGGAACGCTCCGGCCCCAGGCATTCGGGCTCGCCGTCACGCGGACGGACCACCGCTGCGGGTCAGCGCCGGAATCACACCGGACTTTCCCTGCGGCCGAAGATGACACGGGTCGCCGCGCCCGGACCGGTCGGCCACGACGGTGCCCGGGAGCGCACGGCACCGTCGCGCCGAGGGTCCTCGGACGAGACGCTGCGCACTCTACGGAAAGTTCGCCGCGGGCGGTAACTCGCTTTCCGGCCAAGGGCTTCGGCGATTCCCATCTCGACGGGCAACGCGCTCGCCATGCCGAACGCGGCGCGACGACCGGCATCGGCCGAGCGCACCCACCGGCATCGGCCGGGCGCAGTAGCCGGAAACGGCCGCCGGATCGCGGCCGAAGCCGTCGGTGGTGACCAACGGCACGGCGTCGGGCGGACGCGAACGGTTGTCCGCGAGGTGGTGTGTCTCGTACGCTCCGCACGCCGGCGCATGTCGTCGGTGTTTCTCAACTGCATAGTTCGAAGCCCAGGGGAAGCCGGTCGAAATCCGGCGCTGTCCCGCAACCGTGGGTGGTGACCGACAGGTCACCACGAGTCGGAATGCCTGGGTTCGTACGTTTTGAAGGCTCCAGCGGTCGTGGACTGCACGCTGAAGCCCGGATTCCACCGCCGGCGCACCCATGTCGGTCGGATGCCGGGACGCGTGAAGTCCCGGAAGGATCCCTGATGTTCCGGTTCACCGTTGCACCCGCCTGCGCCGTCGCGGTCTGCGGCGCAGTGCTCGTTGCCGTCGCCCCCGTCCTGTCGGCCTCGGCCGACGTCGCCAACCCGCATGCCGAGGCCGCCGCCGCGGCGGCGAAGTGGCAGGCCGGGGAACTGGTCGCCGGCGGCATACCCGGCTTCGCCGGCTCCGACTGGGGCCTGACCATCGACACGATGATGGCGCTGGCCGCCACCCGTTCGGAACCGACCGCGCTCGGCGCCGCGGCCGACGCGGTGGCCGCGAACGTGCGCAGGTACAACAGCGCCGAGGAGTGGGGCCTGCCCGGTTCGCGGATCGCCGGCGCGACCGCGAAGGTGTTGTTCGCCGCGGTGGTCGCGGACCGCGATCCGACCAGGTTCGGCGGCCTCGACATGCGTGCCGAGACGCTCGACCTGATCGCCGGGGCCGACGCGGGCGAGGACGCGGGCCGGATCCGGGACAAGCTCACCGGCAGCCCCGACTCCGGCAACACGTTCGGCCAGTCGCTGGCCGTGCTGGGTCTGGCCCGCAGTGGCGGGGTGCCGCAGAGCGCGGTGGACTTCCTGATCGCACAACAATGCCCGAGCGGGGGATTCCGGCTCTATCCGGGCCGGTTGGGTAGCACCGGCGCGACCTGCCAGGACACTCCGACCACCGTGCTGGACCCGGACTCGACCGGCATGGCGGTCCAGGCGCTGTTGTCGGCGGCGGCGGAGAGCCACTCGGTCGGCGCCGCGAGTGCGGCCCGCAAGGGTGCGGATTGGCTCAAGTCCAGGCAACGCGAGGATGGTTCGTTCGGCGGTTCGGGTCCGACAGCGGCCTCGAACAGCAACAGCACCGGCCTGGCCGGCCAGGCCCTGCACGCGGCCGGCTACGCGGTCGAGTCGGACCGGGCCGCCGCGTGGGTGCTGGGGCACCAGATCACCAAGGACAACGCGGGCGCCGCCGACAAGGAAATCGGCTCGATCGCGTACAACGCGGAATCCCTCGCCTCGGCCCGCGCGGACGGCATCCCGGAGTTCCAGCGCGACCAGTGGCGCCGGGCCACACCGCAGGCGCTGCTGGCGCTCGCCGACGTCCCGCTCGGCGACCTGGGCAAGGCTCCGCCCCGGCCCACCGGTACGACCGGCACGTCGAGCACCGCCACCGCGACGACCTCCGCGACCACCACGCACACCGCGTCGGCCGGCGCCTCCGCCACCTCCTCCGCGACCCGTTCGGCGACGAACTCGCCGAGCCCCACCACCTCGGCCGGTCGCACCACGAGCGCCTCGGCGACCACCACCGCCACGCCGCCCGCTTCGGTGTCCGGCGGGAACACCGGTACCGGGTCCGGATCCGCCTTTGGCGGCCACCGGTTGGCCCGAACCGGCGGCCGGATCGGCGGTGCGATCCTGCTCGCGGTCGGCCTGGTCGGTACCGGCATCGCGGTACGCGCGGGCGCCCGCCGCCGGAACGGGGAGCACACGTGAGGATCACCGCACATCGTGCCCGGATCGGCCGCCTGGCCGCGGCGATGACGCTCCTGTCGCTGCCCGCGACCGCGCAACTCACCGTCTCCGCAGCGGCCGCACACGCGATCGATCCCGGCAGGGGCACGCCCGGATTCTGCCCCGACCGCAACGGCGTGACCGTGATCGTCGACTTCCACGAACTGGGCGGCACCACCATCGTGCGCTGCGCACCGGGGGAACAGGCCACCGGGCTGGCCGCGTTGAAGAACGCCGGCATCCGGATCACCGGGGTCGCCCGCTGGGGTGAGGCGTTCGTCTGCCGGGTCGAAGGCAAGCCGGGCGCCGACTCCGAGCCGTGCATCGACACCCCGCCCGCCTCCGCCTACTGGTCGTACTGGCATGCCCCCAACGGCGGTTCGTGGACGTACAGCCAATGGGGTGTGCTGAACCGCAAGCCCCCGATCGGCAGTTTCGAGGGCTGGTCCTTCGCCAAGAACAAGACCGAGACCACGAATCCGCCACCCCGGCCGGCCCCGGCCCGCCCCACGCCCGAGCCGACCCCGAACGTGCCCGAGCCGGAGCGCCCTCGGCCCGAACAGCCCAAGCCCGAACAGCCCAAGCCCGAGCAGCCCAAGCCGGAACAACCCGGCCCCGATCCGGCCGGCGACCCGCCACCCGTCGGCGGCACCGACAGCACCCCCGGCACCGCACCCGTCGACCCGCTCGCCCCGGGCCCGGGGGTCGCGGGCAACCCGATGGAGACCGAACCGCCACCCGCCGCCCCACCGGTCCTGGACCCGTCGCCGGCCGGCACCGAACCCGGGTCCGGCGCACCCGCCGCCGCCCGGTCCTCCGGCACCACGCCGGCCGGCGCCACCTGGACCGGCGGCGAGGAATCGGCCCGGACCGACGAGCACGGCATCCCGATCACCACCCTGGTCGGCATCGGCCTGCTCGCCGTGCTGTGCGCGGGTGCCGCCTTCACCATCGTCCGACGGCGACGCGCGGCGAGCGGAACACGATGACCGGGGCCGCGGGTTCGGCCCGGGCGAGCGTGGCCGCGCGCCTTGCCGCCGGCCGACTGCCCCGCACCGTGCATCCCGGCGCGTGGTGGATCTGGGCGCTCGGCCTGGCCACGGCGGCCAGTCGCACCACCAACCCGCTGCTGCTCGCACTGATCCTGGCCGTCGCCGGATACGTGGTCGCCAACCGGCGCGGTGATGCCCCGTGGGCCCTCGCGTTCCGGATGTACCTCTTCCTGGGCCTGTTCGTGATCGTCATGCGGGTGTTGTTCCGGATCCTGTTCGGTGTCGGTGCGGCGAGCGGCCACGTGCTCCTCGACCTGCCCGAACTCCCGCTGCCCGCCTGGGCGGCGGGCATCCACCTGTTCGGCCCGGTGGTCCTGGAGCACGTGCTCGGCGGGTGCTACGACGGGCTGCGCCTGGCCACCATGATCGTCTGCCTGGGCGCGGCCAACGCGCTCGCGAGCCCCAAGCGCATGCTCAAGGCGGTGCCGGCGGCGCTGTACGAGGTGGGCGCGGCCGTGGTGGTCGCGCTGTCGGTGGCCCCGCAGTTGGTGGAGAGCGTGCAGCGGGTGCGTCGGGCCCGCCGGCTGCGAGGTGGCGCCCAGCGTGGCATGCGGGCGTTGCGCTCGATCGCCATCCCGGTGCTCCAGGACGCGCTGGATCGTTCGCTCGCGCTGGCCGCCGCGATGGACTCGCGCGGTTACGGCCGCAACCGGCATCTGCCCCGGACGATCCGGCTGCTCACCGGTGTGCTGACGCTGGTGGGCCTGATCGGCGTGTGTGTCGGGGTGTACGCGCTGCTCGACGGTGGTGCCCCGCGCCGGCTCGGCGCGACGATGTTGCCCGGCGGCGTCGTGATCGCGGGCATCGGCTTCGTGCTCACCGGCCGGCGCATCGACCGCAGCGTCTACCTGCCGGACCGTTGGCGGCCCGCCGAGTTCATCGTGGCCGGCTGCGGGATCGGCGCCGGCGCGCTGGTGCACCTGACCGGCCGGATCGACGCGGGCAACCTCTACCCGTCGCTGAGCCCGTTGGCCTGGCCGGAGTTGGCCCCGCTCCCGGCGCTCGCGCTGGTCGTCGCGGTGTTGCCCGCGTGGCTGGCCCCGCCGCCGCCGAGCGAGACGCCCCGCTTCGGCACGAACGTACCCGTACCGGCACTCGCACCCGCGCCGGGACCACCCGCCCGGCTCGGCGCGCCGGCCGACCCGACCCCAACCGGCCCCGCCGGCAAGGAGAACTCCGTCCGGTGATCCGGTTCCACGACGTCACCATCAGCTATGCCGACGCGCCCGCGCCGGCCCTGTGCAACGTCGAACTCGAGATTCCCGAGGGCGAGTTGTGTCTGGTCGTCGGGCGCACCGGGGCGGGCAAGTCGACCCTGCTCGGCGCGATCAACGGCCTGGTCCCGCACTTCACCGGCGGCACCCTGCGCGGGCGCGTGCTCGTGGGCGGCGTGGACACCCGCACGCAACCGCCGCGCGAGTTCGCGCACCTGGTCGGCGTGGTCGGCCAGGACCCGCTCGCGGGTTTCGTCACCGACACGGTCGAAGAAGAACTTGCCTACGGGATGGAGCAGTTGGCGATCCCGTCGGCGGTAATGCGCAAACGCGTGGAGGAGACGCTCGATCTGCTCGGTATCGCCGAACTGCGGCACCGACCCTTGCGCACCCTTTCCGGCGGCCAGCAACAACGGGTCGCGATCGGTTCGGTGCTGACCGCGCACCCCCGCGTCCTGGTACTCGACGAACCCACCTCCGCACTCGACCCGACGGCCGCCGAGGACGTGTTGGCCGCGATCACCCGGCTCGTGCACGATCTGGGAATCACCGCGATCGTCGCCGAACACCGGATGGAGCGGGTGGTGCAGTACGCCGACCGCCTGGTGCACCTGCCCGGCGACCGTACCGTCCGCTCCGGCCCACCCGCCGAGATCCTGGCCACGTGCGACATCGCCCCGCCGGTCGTCGAACTCGGCCGACTCGCGGGCTGGTCGCCGCTGCCGCTCTCGGTCCGCGACGCCCGCCGGCAGGCCCCGCCGCTGCGGGCGCGGCTGGCCGACCGTATGCCGCCCGCGGCACCGGCCGGCGCCGGGTCGGCCGAGCCGTTGCTGAGCGCGCGGCGGATCATCGTCCGCTACGGCGACGTGATCGCGGTACGCGGCCTGGATCTCGACCTGTTCCCCGGTCGGGTCACCGCGCTGATGGGCCGCAACGGATCCGGCAAGTCCTCGCTGCTGTGGGCACTCCAGGGCTCCGGGCCGCGCCAGGGCGGCACCGTGGACGTGGCCGGCGAGGATCCGGGCAAGGCCGCGCCGCATCGTGCCCGAGGTCTGGTCGGCCTGGTTCCGCAAAGCTCCGGCGATCTGCTCTACCTGGAGACGGTCGACGCGGAATGTGCCCAGGCGGACCGGGAGTCCGCGGTCGCGCCCGGCTCGTGCCGCGCACTCCTGGACCGGATCGCGCCCGGCGTCGACGGCGCACTGCACCCGCGCGACGTCTCCGAGGGACAGCGGCTCGCGCTGGTGCTGGCGATCCAACTCGTCGCCGCACCACGGGTGGTGCTGCTGGACGAGCCCACCCGGGGTCTCGACTACCACGCCAAGCGACGGTTCGTCCGGGTGGTGCGCGAACTCGCGGACGCGGGCGGCACGGTGGTCCTGGCCACGCACGATGTCGAGTTCGTCGCGCAGGTGGCCGATCGGGTCGTGGTGCTGGCCGACGGCGACCTCGTGGCCGACGGCCCGACACCGGACGTGGTGGTGTCCTCCCCGGCGTTCGCACCGCAGGTGGCCAAGATCCTGGCCCCGCTGCCGTGGCTGACCGTCACCGACGTGGCGACGGCCCTGCGCCCCGACCCGGCTCTGCGCCCCGAATCGGCCCCGCGCCCCGACCCGGCACCGGACCCGGACCTCACCCCCGCCTCGAACCCCGCCCGCGACCAGGAGCCGACCCGATGAGCCCCCCGGCGCCGCCCCCGCCCGCGACCCCCACCGCGCGCACCAGCGCGATCCGGATCACCCCGCGCACCGCGCTCGTGCTCACCATCGCCTCGATCGCCGGTCTGACGATGTTCCTGTGGCCGCTGTTCGCCTCACCGGCGCCGGAATCCGCGGCGCACTCCGGCGACGCGCCGCTGATCTTCGCGGTCACCCTGCCGTTCGTGGTCGCGGTCGTACTGGCCGAACTGACCAGCGGCGGCCTCGACTCCAAGGCGCTGGCGATGCTCGGCGTGTTGTCCGCGATCAACGCCGCGTTGCGTCCGCTGGGCGCCGGAACGGCCGGGATCGAAACGGTGTTCTTCATGCTCGTGCTCGCCGGGCGGGTGTTCGGCCCCGGCTTCGGCTTCGTGCTCGGCTGTACGTCCCTGTTCGCCTCGGCCCTGTTGACCGCCGGGGTCGGGCCGTGGTTGCCGTTCCAGATGCTCGCCTCGGCCTGGGTGGGACTGGGTGCGGGCCTGTTGCCCCAGCGGGTGCGCGGCCGTGCCGAGATCGTCATGCTGGCCGGCTACGGCGTCTTCTCCGCCTACGCGTTCGGCTTCCTGCTCAACATGTGGTTCTGGCCGTTCCTGGCCGACGCGCCGGGCATGGTCGGTCCGGCGTTCGTCCCCGGTGACGCCGTCCTGGACAACCTGCACCGGTTCTTCGTCTTCACCGTGCTCACCTCCACCTTCGGCTGGGACACCGGACGCGCGATCACCAACTGCGTCGCGATCGTGCTGGTGGGCCCGGCAGTCCTGGCCGCTCTGCGCCGAGCCGCCCGCAAGGCCGCCTTCGAGGCCCCGATCACCTTCGAACCCGCAACGGCCGCCGATTCCGCGAGGCCCGCAGCCCCTGACGCCCCGCAGCCACAGCCGAAGCAGTCCTAGCCCACCGAAGGGCCCACCGCAGCCAGAGTCGAGGAAGGCCCACCCGGCGCAACGCCCGCCGCCGCCCGCCCTCCCCCACCGGCGTCGCCGCCACCCGCCCCCGCCCCGCCTGCCGCCGGCGCGATCCGCAGCCGCAACGCCGCCGCCTCGCGGGCATACCGCCGCACCGGGAACTCGTCCGTGTCGGCCACCGCCCCCAGGATCCGCACCGCCGCCGCGGTCGCCTTGACCGCCGCCTCCACCGCGGCCGGCTCGGCCACCGACGCCTGCCGCGTGTACGAGATGCCCGCGTCGCGGCGCCGAGCCGCGTCCAGGTAGATCGCCCGGGCGGAGTCCACCGCCCCCGCCGGCTCGACCAGCAGATGCCGATCGACGCGGGTCACGAACGCGCCCGCGACGTCCAGCGCGGCCTGGGCCAGCCCGGTCGCGCACGCCGCGCCGCCCAACCGACCCGCGTCCAGCAGGTCGAAGGCGATCCGCAGCCCCCGACCCGGCGCCCCGATCAGCCGCTCCGGCTCCAGGTACACCCCGTCCCAATACGCGGTGGTGGTCGGGATGGCACGCAGCGCGGTCGTCTCCTCGGGCGCACCGAAGTAGAGGTACTCGTCGGCGCCTGGAGCCAGGAAGCAGGACACGTCCGGCCGGGCCGGGCCGGTGCGGGCGAACACCGTGTGGAAGTGCGCCCGCCCGCCGTGCGCGACGGCGAACTGGGTGCCCTGGAGCAGATGCCCGCCCCGGGTGCGCTCGGCTCGGCAGGTGACCGCCGAGGGGTCGGCGCCGACCTGCGGCTCGGACCGGCTGCCGCCACCGGTCAACGCGCCGTCGAGCATGCCGGGCAGCCACTGTTCGCGCTGCGCGTGGGTGCCGTGCACGGCGGTCGGCAGGCAGGCCAGCGTGTGCACGTCCACGGCGCCGGCCACCGCCACCCAGTACGCCGCGAGTTCCTCCAGCACCTGGAGGTAGACCTCGTACGGCCGGCCGCCGCCCCCGTATGGCACCGGGTAGGGCAGGCCGGACAGGCCGGCCCGGCCCAGCGCGGCGAACAGGCCGGTGGGATAACTCGCGTCGGCCTCGCACCCGGTGACCCGGGACGCGAGTTCCCGGTCCGCGAAGGCCCGGGTCCGGGCGATCAGGTCGTGGGCTTCGTCGGTGGGGAGCAGACGATCGACGGGCACGAGGCATCCCTGGGGTGGACGGGCGGGCCGGGAAGGAGGCCCGGGACACCTGGTGCCGCGGCCGGGGACGGCTCCCGAATCGGCGGCGCGGACCCGCCGGACCGAGGCCGGGGGATACCAGGACACCTGCGCACGGTAGGTGCCCGGCCGGGGGTCCGGGATCGTCCGGCGCGACAAAGCCGAGCCGCGTTCTTCGTCGCGGGCCACCTATGGCCTCACCCACATGTCGGTCGGGAAGGGATCCGGTGGTGGGCGGTCGATCCGGAAGTTCCGCGGGCCGGTCGTGGCTTTGGTGCCCGCTGACGGAAAGTGTCGACAGCATTGGTCATTCGGACGAAGAACCCGGTGCGTGGCGCGGCCTAGCGTCGCTCACACACCAACCGGAAGGACGCGATATGAGCGCCGAGCTGCACACCCGTGCCGTCGTGGCGGACACGCACAACGATCTCCTGATGGCAGTGGTGGAACGACCACCGGGAAGGTGGGCGAGTTTCTTCCGAGAGCAGTGGTTGCCCCAGTTGCGTGAGGGCGGGGTGGACATCCAGGTGCTGCCGGTATTCGTGGACGACCAGTTCCGCCCGGAGGGCGCGCTGCGCCGCACGCTGCGCATGGTGGAGTGTGCGCACGCGATCGCCGAGGGCAACCCGGACGCGGTCCGGCTGTGCCTGACCGGCGCGGACATCGACGCGGCGCTGGCCGAGGGCCTGATCGCGCTGGTGCTCGCGTTGGAGAGCGCGCCCGGGGTGGACGCCGACCTGGAGCTGTTCCGCACGCTGTACCGACTGGGCGTACGGGTCGCCTCGATCGCGCACTGGGGTCGGTCCGCACTGGGCGACGGCAGCGGCGAGGACGCCACCGGCAGCCGGCTCACCCACGCCGGCGTCGAGGCGCTGCGCGAGATGGAACGACTCGGCATCGTGTTCGACATCTCCCACCTGGGGGCGGTCGGTGTGGCGCACGTGCTGGAGCAGGCCACCCGCCCGCTGATCGCCACCCACTCCGGCGCGCGGGCGCTGTGCGATCACCACCGCAACCTGACCGACGAGCAGATCCGGGGCGTGGCCGCGACGGGCGGCGTCGTGTGCGTCAACTTCGTGCCCGACTTCCTGTCCGCCGACCGGTCGAAGCAGACCATCGACGGGCTCGTCGACCACATCGAACACATCATCTCCCTGGTGGGCGTCGAACACGTCGGGATCGGCCCCGACTTCCTGCGCGAAGTGCTCGCGGACATCACTCCGCCGTGCTGCGAGGGCGCCGACTACACCGGCGTGGACATCGCCGCCGAACTGCCCGGGTTGAACGGCCCGGCCGAACTGCCCGCGCTCACCGAGGTACTGGTGCGGCGCGGACTGGGTGAGAAGGAGATCATGGCGATCCTCGGCGGCAATGTACAGAGGTTGTTCCGCGCAGAGTTGGGCCTGGCCCGATGACCGGCACGACGGTCGGTTCGGCCGCGGGTGCGATCCCGTTCGACACCGACGCGATGCTGGCCGACCTGGCCGAGCTGGTGCAATGCGAGTCGTTCTCCGCCGATCTGGCCGCGGTCGCGCGCAGCGCGGAGGTGGTCGCGGCCCAGGGTGCGCGCCATCTCGGCGTGCAACCGCGCCGGATCGTGCTGGACGGAGTGACCCACCTCCAGTGGACGTTCGGCACCCCGCGCGTCCTGCTGGTCGGGCACCACGACACGGTGTGGCCGATGGGCTCGTTGGCCACCCACCCGTGGTCGGTGCTGGACGGGATCGCTCGTGGCCCGGGGGTCTTCGACATGAAGGCCGGCCTGGTCCAGATGTTCCACGCGCTCGCCTCGTTGCGGTCGCTGGAGGGAATCTCGGTGCTGATCACCGGCGACGAGGAGGTCGGCTCGACCACCTCGCGCGCCCTGATCGAGGACTCCGCGCGCGGTTGTGTGGCGACCTTCGTGCTGGAGGCGTCCGCCGACGGCGGGGCGCTCAAGACCGGGCGCAAGGGCGGCTCGATGTACGAGCTGATCGTGCACGGCAAGGCCGCACACGCGGGCCTGGAGCCGGAGAAGGGCGTGAACGCGGCGATCGAGGCCGCCCACCTGGTGCTCGCGCTCGACGCCCTGCCGGACCTGATGGACGAGGGCGGCTCGGACGGTTGGCGGACCACCGTGACCCCCACCGTGGTCGCGGCCGGCGCGGTGACCAACACCGTCCCCGATCGGGCCCAGGTGACCGTGGACGTACGGGTGCCCACGATCAAGGCCCAGGAGCGGGTGGACGAGTTGATCCGCGGCCTGACCGCGACCGTGCCCGGCGCCCGGATCGAGGTGCTCGGCGGCGCCAACCGCCCGCCGCTGGAGGAGAGTTCCTCCAGTGCGCTGTTCGACCTGGCCGATCGGGTCGCGAGCGGCAGCGGTCTGCCGCCGCTGCGCGCCGCGGCGGTCGGCGGCGCCTCCGACGGCAACTTCACCGCCGGCATCGGCTGCCCGACCCTGGACGGGCTCGGCGCGGTCGGCGGCGGTGCGCACGCCGACCACGAGCACGTGATCGTGGCCGAGTTGGCACCGCGCACGCTGCTGCTCGCCGGCCTGATCGAGGCCGTGCGATGAGCGCCGTGGTCATTCGCGAGTTGCACGAACTCGACGAGATCGAGGAAGCGTTCCGCCTGTTCTGCGAGATCTGGGGAACCGGACCGGGCAACGCGCCGATGTCCGTCGAACAGATGCGCGCCCTGTCGCACGCCGGGAACTACGTCGCCGGGGCCTACCTGGACGGGCGCATCACCGGCGCCACCGTCGGGTTCTTCGGCGCGCCCACCGCCCGCACGTTGCACTCGCACATCACTGGCGCCCGCGCCGGTCACGCGGCCGGCTTCGCGCTCAAGGTGCACCAGCGCAACTGGGCACTGGCGCGCGGCGTGGCCCGGATCACCTGGACCTACGATCCGCTGATCCGGCGCAACGCCCACTTCAACGTGACCAAGCTGGGCGGTCGCCCGGACGGCTACCTGCCCAACTTCTACGGCTCGGTGGACGACGCGATCAACGGCGGCACCGACACCGACCGCGCCATGGTGGTCTGGGACCTGGCCGCTCCCCGGGTGATCGCGGCGGTGAACGGTACGCCGACCCCGGTCGCGGTGCCGGCGGACGCGGTGACCGCGCTCGCCATCCGGGACGAACGGCCGCTGCTGGGCCGCACCGACGCCGAGTACCTGCTCGTCGAGGTGCCTCCGGACATCGAGACACTGCGCCGCACCGACCCCGGGGCCGCCAAGGAGTGGCGGCTCGCCCTGCGCGAGGTGTTCGGCGGACTGCTCGCCGACGGTGCCCGGGTGATCGGCTTCCAGGACAAGTCCCGCTACATCCTCACGCGCGCCGACTCCGCGTGATCCCCGCTCGACCCTCGAACAGGAGCTCAGCCACCATGAAGATCACCGGTATCGAACTGCGCCGGATCGCGATGCCGTTGCGCGCGCCGTTCCGCACCTCCTTCGGCGTCGAGACCGCCCGCGACATCCTGCTGCTGCGCGTGGTCACGCCGGAGGCGGAGGGCTGGGGCGAGTGCGTCGCGATGTCCGACCCGCTGTACAACTCGGAGTACGTGGACGGCGCGGTCGACGTGCTCAAGCGCTTCCTGATCCCGGCACTGCCCGAACGGGTGGACGCGCTGTCGGTCAAGCGCGCACTGAAGCCGTTCAAGGGCCACAAGATGGCCAAGGCGGCCCTGGAGACGGGCGTGCTGGACGCGCAACTGCGCACCTCCGAGCAGTCGTTCGGCTCGTTCCTGGGCGCCTCCCGGGACCGCGTGCCGTGCGGGGTGTCCGTGGGCATCATGGACTCGATTCCTGAACTGCTGGACCTGGTCGGAGAGTTCGTCGACGAGGGCTATGTGCGGATCAAGCTGAAGATCGAGCCGAACTGGGACGTGGCGCCGGTGCGCGCGGTGCGCGAGCGCTTCGGTGACGACCTGCTGTTGCAGGTGGACGCGAATGCCGCGTACACGCTGGCCGACGCGCGCCAGCTCGCCAAGCTGGACGCCTTCGACCTGCTGCTGATCGAGCAGCCGCTGGCCGACGACGACCTGGTCCAGCACGCCCAGTTGGCCAAGCAGATGCGGACCCCGATCTGCCTGGACGAGTCGATCGAGTCGGTCGAGGACGCCGCGGCGGCGATCACCCTGGGCTCCGCGTCGATCATCAACATCAAGCCCGGGCGGGTCGGCGGCTACCTGGAGGCCAAGGCGATCCACGACCTGTGCGTGGCGCACGGCGTACCGGTGTGGTGCGGCGGCATGTTGGAGACCGGCCTGGGGCGGGCCGCCAACGTGGCCCTGGCCGCGCTGCCCGGCTTCGTGCTCCCGGGCGACACCTCCGCGTCGCGCCGCTACTACGCGACCGACATCACCACGCCGTTCGAACTCGCCGACGGCCACCTCGACGTGCCCACCGGTCCCGGCCTGGGCATCGACCCGATCGTCGACATCCTGGACTCGGTGACCACGTCCAGCGAGTGGATCAAGCTCTGAGCAGCCCGACCCGATCCGCAGCCGGCTCCCGAACTCCCTCGGGAGCCGGCTGCGAACCCTGCTCCGCGCACCCGACGGCGCCCGGTCCGCCGGTGACCAGCGCGGCGGCCAGGAACGGACCGGCGTTGGACAGGTCCGGCTCGACGACCATGTCGCGGCCGAGCAACGCGCCCGGGGCGAC
>NZ_JBEXUX010000042.1:0-90757 GCF_040629175.1 Embleya sp. NPDC005971
CGAGCCTGGCCGGCGCGGCGGAGGTCCGCAGCCGTCCGATCCCCGCCGCCATCGCTGCGGCGACGACCGTCCTGGTCCTGATCTGGGCGGCCGCCGAAACCGGCCACCGGTGCCGCGTACGGCACCGGAATCCGGGTCGAGACTCCGCGCGGGAGTGTCAGCGGCTCTGCTGCGCCGGCACACCCGGCATCTTGTCGTCGTCGTCATCGATGCTCACACCCGCGGCGGCGACGGCCGCGCCGGTGAGCGTCGCCAGCATCTCGCGCACGTTGGTGAGCTGCGCGTTGATGCTGTCCCGACGGTGGGTCAGCGCGGCCAGCTCGCGCTCGGACTCCGAGCGGATCCGGTCGGCCTTGGCCCGTGCGTCGGCGACGATGTCGTCGGCCTGGCGCTGTGCCGTCTCGATCGTCTGACGCGAGCGACGCTCGGCGTCGGTGCGGAGCTTCTCGGCCTCCAGGCGCAGTTGTTCGGCCCGGTGCTCGACCTCGGACAGGCGCTTTTCGGCCTTGGCCTGACGGGCCGCCAGGTCGCGCTCGGACTGCTCGCGGCGCTTGGCCAGGTTGGTCTCGAAGTCGGCGGCGGCCTGGGCGGCCTTGGCCCGGGTCTCCTCGAAGAGGGCCTCGGCCTCCTCGCGCTTGGCCGACGCGTCCTTGGCCGCCTCGCCACGAAGCTGCGTGGCGTCGCTCTTCGCCTTGTCGAGGATCCGCGAACCCTCGTCCTCGGCCTTGGCCTTGCGCTCCTTGCCGTACTGCTCGGCATCGGAACGCACCTGCTGGGCGGCCGCCTCGGCCAACTCGCGGTGCTGATCGGCGGCGCGGCGAGCCTCCTCGCGCAGGTCCTTGGCCTCTTCCTCGGCGAGGCGGAGGATCTTCTCCACCCGAGCGCCGAGACCCGCGTAGGACGGTTCGGCGTCGGCGAGTTGGGCCTGCGCGTTCTGGCTTTCGAGGTGAAGTTCCTCGATTCGCTTCTCCAGCGCCGAGATCCTCGCGAGCGCGCTGTCACGGTCCGACACGAGCTTCGTGATGCGGTCGTCGACCTGCGAACGCTCGTACCCACGGCGGACGATGTCGAAGCCGTGCGGAGAGTTAGTGTCGCTCATGGGGTTCCTGTCGTATGACGGGTGCGGTGAATGAGGTGACGGGTGGAATCCTGGCACGAATCGGGCGGAGCATCGACCTGACCGGGGGATAAGAACCGGCCGGCATCGCTCAATCGGATGACGACGAACCGGCACCCTTCGCCCCGGGGCCCTTGCCCGACGAGGAGTTGCCCTTGCCGGCGCCCAGACCCGCAGGAGCGGCGAGCGCGTCCAGGACACCCTGCACGCGCGACATCTCGGCGGTGATGTCCTTGCGTCTGCGGTTCAACTCGTCGAGTTTGCGCTGTCCGTCGGCACGATGACGGTCCGCGTCCTTGCGCGCCTCGGTGCGCAGTCGCTCCGCCTCCTTCCGCGCCTCGTCGAGAACCTTCTCGGCGTCCGCGGCGGTCTTGCGACGGACCGCCTGCGCCTCCCGCTGGGCGGCGGCCACTTGTTCGGCCACCTTCGCCCGCAGGTCGTCCGCGCCCTTCTGGGCGTCGGCGAGGCGCTGTTCCGCTTCCGAGAGCAACGCCTCGGCCTTCTTCACCGCGGCAATCCGTACCCTATCCGCCTCGGAACCGGCCTTGTCACGAATTCGCTCGGCTTCCTCCGCCGCGGTCACCTTCATCTTCTCGGCGTCCACGCGGGCCTCGCTCACCTGTTCCTCGGCGGCGGCGACCAGGTCGTCCACCCGCTTGCCGGCCTGCTTCAGGCCCTCCGCGGCCTGCCGGCGGGCACGTTCGACGGCCTGCTCGGCCTCCTTGTCGGAACGCTCGCGGGTGGCGGTGGTGTCCCGGCGCGTCTCGCTGATCATCGCGTCCGAGTCCTTGCGCGCCTTCTCTATCACCGCCGTTGCCTCGGTGCGCAGTCGTTCGTCCTCCGCCTCGGCCTCGGCGATCAGTCGGTTCGCCGCCTCGTTCGCCTCGTGCACGTGTTGTTCGGCCTTGCGCTCGGCGGTGCCGACGATCTCGGTGGCCCGACCCTTCGCGCGAATCAACAGATCCTCGGCCTCGTTGGCGGCCTGCTCCAGCTCCGCCCGGGCCTGATCGCGCAGCGTGGTCGCGGCCTCCTCGGCTTCGCGCAGTTCCTTGTTCGCCGCTTCCCGTCCGGCCGTTCGGGTCTTCTCGGCCTCCCGGTCGGAATCGGACTTCATCCGCTCGGCGTGCTTGCGGGCCGCGGTGACCGTGGCGTCCGCCTCCGCGCGGGCCCGGACCAGCGTGGTCTCGGCGTCGTCGCGGGCCTTGGTCAGGTCGCGTTCGGCGAGCGCGGTGAGCCGGTCCGACTCCTCGCGGGCGGCGTCCTCGATACCCACCACCGCGGCACGTACGGCCTCGGCCTCGGCCTGTGCCTCGGCCACCGCGCGCGCCGCGTCCTCCTTGGCCGACCGGGCCTGGGTGGTCGCACTCTCCAACAGGTCGGTACCGCGTGCCTCGGCCTTCTCCAGCAACTCGCGGGCCCGCGCCTTGGTGCGGTCGCGCAGCTCGGCCGCCTCGTCGCGGGCCTCCTCCAGCGCCTGCGCACCCTGGGTACGCAGCCGGATCGCCTCGGCCTCGGCCTCCTCGCGCATCCGGGCGGAGTCGGTGTCGGCCTGCTCCAACTGGGTCAGCGCGGCCGTCTCGGCCTCGCCGCGCAGCCGTTCCGACTCCGCCGTCGCCTCGTCGAGCGCCGCGGCGGCCTCCTCGCGCAGGGTGCTCGCGTCGTGGTCGGCCGCGGCCCGCGTCGCGGTCGCCTCGGCGTGCAGCCGCTCGGCCTCGGTGCGCGCGGCCTCCAAAGCGGCGGCGGCCTCCTGCCGCAGGGTGCGGGCCGCGGTCTCGGCGTCGGTGCGCACCTGCTCGGCGTCGCGTTCGGCCCGCTCCAGCAGCGCCCGGGCCGCGCTTTGCGCCTCGGACCTGGCCCGATCCGCGTCCGTCTCGCCCTGCGTCCGTGCCGCGTCCGCGTCCGCCTTGGCCGCGGCCAGTGCCGCGGTCGCCTCCTGGCGCAGCGCACGGGCCTCGCCGTCGGCCTGCTCCAGGATGCCGAGCGCGGTCTCCTCGCCCTCCGCGCGCACTCGCGCGGCGTCCGATTCGGCCTTGTCCAGCGCGGCACGCACGGTCGCCGCCGTCTCGGTACGCAGCGTGCGGGCGGCGTCCTCGGCTTCGGTCCGCATGCGCTCGGCCTCGGCGTGGGCCTGTTCCAGCACCGAACGCGCGGTCTCGGTGGTCTCCTCGCGCAGTGTGCGGGCGGCCGTCTCGGCCTGCGTGCGCATGCGCTCGGCCTCCGCGTCGGCCTGCTCCAGCACCGAACGGGCCGTGTCCGTGGTCTTCTCGCGCAGCGCCTGCGCGGCGCTCTCGGCCTCGGTCCGCATCCGGGTCGCGTCCGCGTCCGCCCCCGCCAGCAGTGTGCGGGCCTGCTCGGTGCTCTCCTCGCGCAGCGTCAGCGCCGTACTCTCGGCGGCCTCGCGCACCGCCCGCGCGGTGCTCTCGGTCTCCTCGCGCAACGTGCGCGCCTCGGTCTCCGCCTCCTCGCGCATCGAGGCGGCGTCCCGGCGGGCGGCCGAGCGCATGCCGTCCGCCTCCGCACGGGAGTCGGTGAGGACCTTCTCGGCCTCCTCGCGGGCCTTGCCGATCAGCTCGTCCGCCTTGACCGCGGCCGACTGGGTGCGCGCGCCGGCGTCGGCGCGGGCCTGCTCCATGGTGGCCTGGGCGTCCGCCCGGGCCCGGTCCAGCGCGTCCTCGGCCTCGCCGGCGGACTGCTCGGCCCGGGCGCGCAGTTCCTCGGCCCGGGTACGCAGCTCGGCCGCCTGCCGCTCGGCCTGCGTGCGGACCGCCTCGGCCTGCGCCACCGCCTGCTCGCGCAGTTCGTTCGCGGCCTGCTCGGCGGAGCGGACCAACTCCTCCGCCGCCCGCGACGCGTCGGTCGCGGCCTTGTGTGCCTCGGTCCGGGCCTCGGCCACCAGCGTCTCGGCCTCGGCGTGCGAACGGCCGGCGTTCTCGGCCGCTTCGGTGCGTACCCGCTCCGCCTCGGCCCGAGCCGCCTCGACCCGCTCGGCGGCCTGTGCGGCCGACTCCTCGCGCAGTTGCTCGGCGGCCTGGGCGGCCTCCTTGCCCAGGCGCTGCGCCTCGTCCCGGGCGCGCTGCAACTCCTCGACGGCCTCCGCCTGTTGGCGCTGCGTGAGCTCGCGCAGCCGGTGCGTGTCGGCGACCGCCTTCTCGCGCAGCTTGCCGGTCTCGGCCCGGGCCGTCTCCAGCAGTTCCTCGGCGCTCTCGGCGGCCTTGGCACGCACCTGGTCCGCGTACTCGCGGGCCTCGTTCGCCAGGTGGTCGCTCGACTCGCGGGTGCGCGTCTCGACCGCCTCGGCGTCGGCCTGTGCCCGGGCACGCAACTCGTCCGCCTCGGTGCGCGCTTCGCTTTGCACCCGTTCCGCCTCGGAGCGGGACTTGGCCATCAGGTCGTCCGCGGCCCGGGCGGCGGTCTCCAGGCGGTCGGCGGCGCCGGCCTCGGCGTTGGTGAGCAACTGCTGAGCCTCGGCGCGCAGTCGGTCGACCTCCTGCCGACGACGCTCGATCTCCGCGCGGGCCCCGGCCTCCAACTCGTCGACCCGGGCCAGGGTTTCCTCGCGGGCGGTGTCCAACTCGGCGCGGGTGTCCGTACGCAGCGCCTCGGCCTCGGTGCGGGCCTCGTCGCGCAGTCGGTCGGCCTCGCCGAGCGCCTCGGCGCGCAGCCGCTCGGCCGCGGCGCGGGCCTCGGAGGTGAGCTTGTCCGCCTCCGCGCGGGCCTTGGCCAGATACGCCTCGGCGTCGCCGGCGGCCTTGCCGAGCGTCTCGCTCGCCTCGACCTCGGCGCCCTGGAGCAGGCGCTGGGCCTCGGCCTGGCGGCGGTCCGCCTCGCCGGCCGCCTCGGCGCGCAGCCGCTCGATCTCCAATTGGGCGGATTCGAGCAGTTTGGCGGTGTTCTCCGAAGCGCCCTGGGCGCGGGCGCCGGCCTCGCCGGTGACCCGCTCGGCCTCGGATCGTGCCTCGCCGATGATCCGGGCGGCCTCGACCCGGGCGTCGCCGACCAGGCTCTCCGCCCGGGTGCGGGTCTCGGTGCGCAACTGCTCGGACTGGTCCACGGCCACGCTCGCCCGGGCCTTGGCCTCGGCGATCACCCGGTCCGCGTCGCCCTGGGCGCGCGAGAGCAGCGACTCGACCTCGGCGCGGGTGCTCTCGCTGGTGCCGACGGCCTGCTCGCGCGCGGCGGCGGCGATCCGCTCGGCCTCGGCGCGGGCGTTGTCCAGGAGCTGGCGCGAACGTTCCTCGGCCTGGGCACGCAACTGCTCGGCCCACGTGACGTTCTCGTTGACGCGGGTCTCGGTGGCCTGGCGGGCCTGGGCCAGTTCCTCGTCCAGGCGACGGCGGCGCTCCATCACCTCGGCCTGCCAGTCGGCCTCCAGCCGGGCGGACCGCGCGGCGGCCTCCTGGAGCAGGCGCTGCGTGGTCGCGCGCGACTCCTGCAACTCGCGCTCGGCGTCCGCGCGGACCTGATCGGCCTGCAACTGGGCGTTGCGCAACATCTGCTCGGCCTGGCCGCCGATGCTGTCGAATCGGGGTGTGGCGAGTTGGCGGCGAAGATCATGCAGCTTCGCGCGGAGAACCTCGACCTGATAGCCGAGGTCCTCCGCGTGTGCGACGGTGTCGTCGCGCTCCGTCTTCAGCCGCTTTATCTCGTCGTCGAGCAGTTCGAGGTGCTCGTCAACTTGGTAGCGGTCGTAGCCCCGCACTGTGGGGTCCCACTCCATCCCCTGGCCGCGTACGTTTCAGTACTGCAAGTCGGCCGTTTCCGGCCGGTTGGTGACGATGCGTTCCCGTTTGTACATCCGGAACCGCCCGTACCGCATTGACTACCAGGGAGAATGGTCTCAGATCCAGGGACCGCCGTCAGACGTTACGAAAGCGGTTGATGGCGTCGATATGCCGCGCTCGCATCTCGGCGTCCCGAACCCCCAGGCCCTCCTCCGGTGCGAGACACAGTACGCCCACCTTGCCCTGGTGCAGGTTCCGGTGGACGTCCCGGGCCGCCTGGCCGGTCTCTTCCAGAGCGTAGGTGCGCGACAACGTCGGGTGAATCCTACCCTTCGCCACCAGACGATTCGCCTCCCACGCCTCGCGGTAGTTGGCGAAGTGCGAACCGACGATGCGCTTCAGGCTCATCCACAGATAACGGTTGTCGTACTCGTGCATGTAACCCGAAGTCGACGCACAGGTCACGATGGTGCCGCCCTTGCGGGTGACGTACACCGACGCGCCGAAGGTCTCCCGGCCCGGGTGCTCGAAGACGATGTCCACGTCCTCGCCGCCGGTGAGTTCGCGGATGCGCCGGCCGAACCGGTTCCACTCGCGCGGGTCCTGGGTGTGCTCGTCCTTCCAGAAGCGGAAGTCCTCGGCCCGCCGGTCGATCACCAGCTCGGCGCCCATGTCCCGGCACAGTTGCGCCTTGTCCTCGGAGGACACCACGCAGATCGGCGTGGCGCCGCCCGCGAGGGCGAACTGCGTCGCGTACGAGCCCAGGCCGCCGGAGGCGCCCCAGATCAGCACGTTGTCGCCCTGCTTCATGCCGGCGCCGTTGCGCGAGACGAGTTGGCGGTACGCCGTCGAGTTGACCAGGCCCGGCGAGGCGGCCTCTTCCCACGACAGGTGTGCCGGCTTGGGCATGAGCTGGTTGCTCTTGACCAGGGCGATGTGCGCGAGACCGCCGAAGTTGGTCTCGAAGCCCCAGATGCGCTGCTCGGGGTCGAGCATCGTGTCCGAGTGTCCGTCCGCGCTCTCCAACTCGACGGAGAGGCAGTGCGCGACCACCTCGTCGCCGGGCTTCCAGGCGTTCACGCCCGCACCGGTGCGCAGGACGACGCCCGCGAGGTCGGAGCCGACCACGTGGTAGGGCAGGTCGTGCCGCTTGGTCAGTTCCGAGTTGCGGCCGTACTTCTCCAGGAAACGGAAGGTGGAGACCGGCTCGAAGAGCGAGGTCCACACGGTGTTGTAGTTGATCGCACTGGCCATCACGGCGACGAGGGCTTCGCCGGGGCCGAGTTCGGGCAGCGGCACGTCTTCGACGTGCAGCGACTGACGCGGATCCTTGTCCCGCGATTCCATGCCCTCGAACATCGTCTCCTCGTCCTTGTGGACGGTGACGGCGCGGTACGAGTCGGGAAGCGGGAGCGCTGCGTACGCCTCCTTGGGGGTGTCCCCCGCGAGGATGGCGTCGAGGATCTCCTTCATCGTCGGCCTCCATGGGTCGGCGGTTGAAGCATGGGAGAGCAATGAGGGTTTGCGAACTTCGCGTTGAACTTACCCGCTGGTAACGCTAGGCGGTCGGCACAAACCCGACAAGAGGCGGAGTCGCAGGAACTGCGCCGCTCGCTTGACGGGTTGTCGGGTGCGCGAGGCGCGATCGAAGCCGGCGCCGCGCCGCGAGATGTCGCGGGCGGTCGCCGGAGATGCCGGGCGTCGGCGCGAGCCGAGCGCTCGGCTCAGTGCTCCGCGTCGGGGTTCGCGGCCGAGGTCACCAGCTCGGTGAGCACACCGTGACAGTCCTTGGGGTGCAGGAAAGTGATGCGCGAGCCCATGGAACCACGACGCGGCTCCTCGTAGAGCACCCGCACGCCCTTGTCCTTGATCGCGGCCGAGTCCGCATCGACGTCGGCGGTGCCGAACGCGATGTGGTGCACGCCCTCGCCGTTCTTGGCCAGCCACTTCGCGACGGTGGAGTCCTCCCGGATGGGCTCCAGGAGCTGGAGGTAGGAGGCGCCGCCGTCCGAGGTCTCGTTGATCTTGAGCATCGCCTCGCGGACGCCCTGCTCCTCGTTGACCTCGGTGTGGAATACCTCGAAGCCGTAGGTCGTCGTGTAGAACGCCACCGTCGCGTCGAGGTCGTGGCAGGCGATGCCGATGTGGTCGATCCGCGTGAGCACCATGGCCTCCAAAGGGCCTCTGGGGAGTACCCGGGTTACCTGCGAGTAGATACCCGGTCCGTCGAAACGAGACTATGGGTGAGAGCACACTCGGTAGGGGTGGCCCGAGATGGTGGGTTCCGTCACATCGGAGCCCCCTGCCACGGTCGCGGCCCTTCCGGGTAGGTTCCGGAACAACTTCACGTCCGTCGCGGGGATGCCGCACGTCGCCCGGGCCGCCTGGCGATGGCACCCCGACCCTCAAGTTGTGGAGGCCACCCTCATGGCCGGTTCTGTCATCGTCGCCGGGGCCCGTACGCCCATGGGTCGGCTGCTCGGATCCCTCAAGGGCTTCTCCGGCACCGACCTGGGCGCCATCGCGATCAAGTCCGCGCTGGAGCGCGCGGGCATCACCGGGGACCAGGTCCAGTACGTGATCATGGGCCAGGTGCTCCAGGCCGGCGCCGGGCAGATGCCCGCGCGTCAGGCGTCGGTCAAGGCCGGCATCCCGATGAACGTGCCCTCGCTGACCATCAACAAGGTCTGTCTCTCCGGCCTGGACGCGATCGCGCTGGCCGACCAACTGATCCGCGCGGGCGAGTTCGACATCGTGGTCGCGGGCGGCATGGAGTCCATGACCAACGCCCCGCACCTGCTGCCGAAGTCCCGTGAGGGCTTCAAATACGGCGCGGTGGAGATGCTCGACGCGATGGCCTACGACGGTCTGACCGACGCGTTCGAGAACATCCCGATGGGCGAGTCGACCGAGCACCACAACGGCAAGCTGAACATCTCGCGCGCGGAGCAGGACGAGGTGGCGGCGCTGTCCCACCAGCGGGCCGCCGCCGCGGCGAAGAACGGTGTCTTCGACGCCGAGATCGTGCCGGTGCAGATTCCGCAGCGACGCGGCGAGCCGGTCGTGTTCGCGACCGACGAGGGCGTGCGTGCGGACACCACCGCGGAGTCGCTGGGCAAGTTGCGCCCGGCGTTCACCAAGGACGGCACGATCACCGCGGGGTCGGCCTCGCAGATCTCCGACGGCGCCGCCGCCGTCGTGGTGATGAGCAAGGCCAAGGCGCAGGAGCTGGGCCTGGAGTGGCTGGCCGAGATCGGTGCGCACGGCAACGTCGCGGGCCCGGACAACTCGCTCCAGTCGCAGCCCTCGAACGCGATCAAGCACGCGCTGGGCAAGCAGGGCCTGGGCGTCGAGGACCTGGACCTGATCGAGATCAACGAGGCGTTCGCCGCCGTGGCCGTGCAGTCGATGCGCGACCTGGGAGTGGGCACCGACAAGGTCAACGTCAACGGCGGCGCGATCGCGCTGGGTCACCCGATCGGGATGTCCGGCGCCCGCGTGGTGCTGCACCTGGCGCTCGAACTCAAGCGGCGCGGCGGCGGCACCGGCGCGGCGGCGCTGTGCGGCGGCGGTGGCCAGGGCGACGCGCTGATCATCACCGTCCCGGGCAACTGAGCCGACCGGTCGCCGCGACGCGCACGGGCTCGGGCACGGGCCCGGCGGGCGTCGCCGACCGGGCGGTTCCCGGGTGATACACCCACCTGAAACGATCTCGGAGTCGCGCGGCACACACAGCGGTGTGCGGCCGCGCCGGCTCCGGGGTCGTTTCGGCATATCCGAGCAGGGAAGCGGTGGCGCATGAGGTCGGGGATGGATGTCGCGACGTTGGTGGCCCAGGCCCGGGAGGGTCGGCCCCGGGCGGTCGCCCGGTTGATCTCACTGGTCGAGGACGCGTCGCCGAAGTTGCGCGAGGTGATGGCCGCGCTCGCGCCGTTGGCCGGCAACGCGTACGTGATCGGGCTGACCGGATCGCCCGGCGTGGGCAAGTCGACGTCCACCACCGCGCTGGTGAGCGCCTATCGCAGGCTGGGCCGACGGGTGGGCGTGCTCGCGGTGGACCCGTCCTCGCCGTTCTCCGGCGGCGCGCTGCTCGGTGACCGGGTGCGGATGCAGGACCACGCGACCGACCCCGGGGTGTACATCCGCTCGATGGCCTCGCGCGGGCATCTGGGCGGGCTGTCCTGGTCCACTCCGCAGGCGTTGCGGGTGTTGGACGCGGCGGGCTGCGACGTGGTGATCGTGGAGACGGTCGGGGTGGGTCAGTCCGAGGTGGAGATCGCCTCGATGGCGGACAGCACGGTGGTGCTGCTCGCGCCCGGGATGGGCGACGGGATCCAGGCGGCCAAGGCCGGGATCCTGGAGATCGGCGACCTGTACGTGGTCAACAAGGCGGACCGGGACGGCGCGGCGACCACCGCGCGCGAGCTGGGGCACATGCTCTCGCTGGGCGAGGCGCGCGGGCCGGGGGACTGGCGTCCGCCGATCGTCAAGACGGTGGCCTCGCGCGGCGAGGGTGTCGACGAGGTGGTCGAGGCGCTGGAGAAGCACCGGGCCTGGATGGAGGCCGGCGGCGAGCTGACCCGGCGACGCCGGCGCCGGGTGGCCGACGAGGTCGAGGCGATCGCGGTCACCGCGCTGCGTGCCCGGATCGGCGACCTGCGCGGCGGCCGGCGGCTCGACGCGCTGGCCGAGCGGGTGCTCACGGGCGATCTGGATCCGTACACTGCCGCGGACGAGCTGATCGCCGGGCTCGGGGCCTCGGGGGCCTAGGAGTCGGCCCGAGTCGGCCTGCCCGGTCGTGGGTGGGCCGACTTCGGTTCGTCGTCAGACGCCGGACGGGTCGACGGGCTGTTTCAGGGAGGGGCAGACCGTGCTGCGGGCGGCCGGGCGGAGTTTGTCGGCCACCGCGCCGAAGGCCGCGCCGACGACCTGCTTCTGGGCCGGCGTCATCACGTCCATCAGGTGCTCGCGCACGCTTTCCACATGCGTGGGCGCCGCGGCCTCCAGCACTCGCCAACCCTCCTCGGTAAGCACCGCGTAGGCACCGCGCCGATCGGTGGGACAGTTGCGGCGGGCCACCAGACCGGCGTTCTCCATCCGGGTCATTTGGTGCGAGAGTCGGCTCTTGGACTGCTGGGTCGCCTCGGCCAGATCGCTCAGCCGTACCTCCCGATCCGGATGCTCGGAGAGCTGGACCAGGATCTGGTAGTCGTGCAGGGACAACCCGTGCGCGCGCTGGAGTTCGCGCTCCAGTCGGGGCGGCAGCATGTTGATCACGGCGATGATCTGGCGCCAGACGCACTGGTCTTCATCACTCAGCCACCTGGGCTCGGCTTCCGTCATGTACCACAGAATACCGAAAATAGTTGAAGCTTGAATGACCTATTGGTCATGTCGGGCCGCCGGCGCGCCCGGCGCCCTCCGTCGCGGCGGCCGTCCGGCATACGTGCGGGGGTATGCGCGAGGAGTGAGACGGCCACGTGACCGCTCGGTAACCTCCACTACGCTCGGCCCGTGCCGAAGCCACTGAATCTCCCCTTCGATCCGATCACGCGTGCCGACGAGCACTGGCGAGAGCACTGGGGGGAGTGCCCGCCGATGGTCGCCATCACCTCGATCATGCGCGCCCAGCAGATCCTGCTCGCGGGCGCCGACGCGGTGCTCAAGCCGTACGGGCTGACCTTCGCCCGCTACGAGGCACTGGTACTGCTCACCTTCAGCCGGACCGGCTCGTTGCCGCTGTCCCGGATCGGCGAGCGGCTGATGGTCCACCCGACGAGTGTGACCAACACGATCGACCGGCTGGAGCAGGCCGAGCTGGTCGCCCGCCGGCCGAACCCGCGCGACGGGCGGGGGGTGCTCGCGGTGATCACCGACAAGGGCCGCGACGTCACCGAGCGGGCCACCCGGGATCTGACCGCGCGCGAGTTCGGGCTCGGCGCGTACACCCCGGAGCAGTGCGCGCAACTGTTCGACCTGCTGCGGGTGCTGCGGGTGGACGCGGGCGACTTCCGGATCGAGGAGGAGGCGGCGGTGCCGGCGCCGGCACATAACGGTGACGAGGGGGTGGATTCGGGGACCCCGGTGGTGGCGACGTAAGCTGCATGCGCCATTGTGAAAAGCGGTCGACGAGGTCGTCGAAGAAGCCGCCGTTACCGAAGGTGCCGCCGTGAAGCCTGTCGTATTGACCCGTTACCGGGTGATGGCCTGGATCACCGGGTGCATGCTCCTGGTCCTGTCCCTGTGCATGGTCCTCAAGTACGGGTTCGACACCGGCGAGAAGGCGACGCTCTACGTCAGCCAGGCACACGGCCTGTTCTTCATGATCTACCTGGTCGTCACCTTCGACCTCAGCAGCAAGATGAAGTGGAAGTTCGAGCGCATGCTGCTGATGATGGTCGCCGGCACGATCCCGCTCGCGTCGTTCTTCGCCGAGCGCAAGGCCGTCGAGGCGGTCCGCGAGCGCGGTCTGGAAACGGCCGCCGCCACCGCCTGAGTCATCGGCTCGCAGTCCGCCCGTTCCCTCTCCGCTTCCCCCGAGGATCCCCCCATGCTTTCCACCGCTGTCGGCCGCTTCAAGGTGATCTCGATCGCCGAGGGCTGTTCGTTCCTGCTGCTGCTCGTCTTCGGCTCGCTGCTGAGCCGGATCTCGGACATCAACCTGGTCATGCCGCTGGGCCTGCTGCACGCGGTCATGTTCATCCTGTACCTGCTGGCCATGCTGGACGTGCGCACCAAGCTGTCGTGGGACAACAAGACCACGCTGCTCGCCTTCGTCGCGGCGATTCCGCCGTTCGGCCCGTTCGTCTTCGACTACAAGATGAAGCACAAGCTGGTCGAGCCGACCGCCGCGCCGGCCGCCGCCTGAGCGGTTTGCGCCGCCGGGCCCGGTGTCCCGGTCGTTCGTGTTTGCGAAGCCTCCGACGTGTGGTCGGGGGCTTCGGCGTTTTCCGGACCTGTTCCCGGTCGGTGTCGGGGGAGCGATCGTGGACATTTACTAGGACGTCCTAGTAATTTTCTTGTGCCGCGCGGGAATGGGTCCTACGACGACGGCAGCGGACAGGAGCCACGTGAACACCGAGGACATCGAAGCGGGTCGGCAACGCTGGCAGGACCGGTACGACAAGGTCCGCAACGAGGGCATGCGACGCACCACCCTGTCCGAACTCGAGGTGGAGCCGGTCTACGGGCCGCCCGCCGATCAGCCCTACGAGGGCTTCGAGCGGATCGGCTGGCCGGGCGAATTTCCCTACACCCGCGGGCTGTACCCGACCGGCTATCGCGGCCGGGCCTGGACCATCCGGCAGTTCGCCGGGTTCGGCAACGCCGAGCAGACCAACGAGCGCTACCGGATGATCCTGGCCAACGGCGGCGGCGGCCTGTCGGTCGCGTTCGACATGCCGACGCTGATGGGCCGCGACAGCGACGACGAACGCTCGCTCGGCGAGGTCGGGCACTGCGGCGTCGCGGTGGACTCGGCGGCCGACATGGACGTGCTCTTCCGCGACATCCCGCTCGGCGACGTGACCACGTCGATGACCATCTCGGGCCCGGCGGTGCCGGCGTTCTGCATGTACCTGGTCGCGGCCGAGCGGCAGGGCGTGGACATCGGCACGCTCAACGGCACGCTGCAGACCGACATCTTCAAGGAGTACATCGCCCAGAAGGAGTGGCTGTTCGCTCCCGAGCCGCATCTGCGGCTGATCGGCGACCTGATGGAGTACTGCGCCGCGGAAATCCCGGCGTACAAGCCGCTCTCGGTCTCCGGCTACCACATCCGCGAGGCCGGGTCGACGGCCGCGCAGGAGCTGGCCTACACGCTGGCCAACGGCTTCGGGTACGTCGAGCTGGGGCTGTCGCGCGGCATGGACGTGGACGTGTTCGCGCCGGGGTTGTCGTTCTTCTTCGACGCGCACGTGGACTTCTTCGAGGAGATCGCCAAGTTCCGCGCGGCGCGGCGGATCTGGGCGCGGTGGATGCGCGACGTGTACGGCGCCAAGACCGCGAAGGCGCAGTGGTTGCGCTTCCACACCCAGACGGCCGGCGTCTCGCTGACCGCGCAGCAGCCGTACAACAACGTGGTGCGCACGGCGGTCGAGGCGCTCGCGGCGGTGCTCGGCGGGACCAACTCGCTGCACACGAACGCGCTGGACGAGACGTTGGCGCTGCCCAGTGCGCAGGCGGCGGAGATCGCGCTGCGCACCCAGCAGGTGCTGATGGAGGAGACCGGGGTCGCGGCGGTGGCCGACCCGCTGGGCGGGTCCTGGTACGTCGAGGCGCTCACGGATCGGCTGGAGGCCGAGGCGGAGGCCACGTTCGCGCGGATCCGCGAGCTGGGCGAGACGTCGCCGCACCCGATCGGGCCGATGACGTCGGGCATCCTGCGCGGCATCGAGGACGGGTGGTTCACCGGGGAGATCGCCGAGTCGGCGTTCCGCTATCAGCGGGCGGTGGAGAAGGGCGACAAGCGGGTGGTGGGGGTCAACTGCCACGAGGGCTCGGTGACGGGCGATCTGGAGATCATGCGGGTCAGCCACGAGGTCGAGCGGGACCAGGTGAAGGTGCTTGCGGGGCGGCGGGAGGGGCGGGACGGGGCGGCCGTTGCCGCGGCGTTGGCGGAGATGCGGGTTGCTGCGCGGGGGGCGGTGAATCTGGTGCCGCCGATGTTGGCGGCGGCTCGGGTGGAGGCGACGCTCGGGGAGATCTGCGATGTCCTTCGGGAAGAGTGGGGTACGTACACGGAGCCGGCGCGGTTCTGAGGTCCTGCGCTGGGTTCGCCTCAAACGCCGGCGGGGCTGATTCGCCTCATGCGCCGGCGGGGCTGGGTTCGCCTCAAGCGCCGGTGGGGCTGATTTGCCTCATGTGTCGGTGGGGCTGATTTGGCCTCATGCGCCGGCGGGGCTGATTTGTCTCAGGTGCCTGTGGGGGTGGGCGGGTGGGGGAGTAGGCCGGTTACGACGAAGGTGGTGAAGTGTTGGACCCAGGTGTCCGTGGCGGGTTCGGCGGTCAGCAGGATGTGGTGGACGACCGTGCCGGCGATGATGTCGAAGATCAGGTCGACGTCGAGGGCGGCCGGGGTGGTGATTTCGCCGCGGGCGTGGGCTCGGGCGCGGCCTTCGACGACGAGGCGTTTTTGCGGGTCGACGACCTCTTCGCGGATGCGTCGGCGTAGGGCCGGGTCGCTGGTGGAGTCGGCGACCAGGCCCATCAGGGCCGTGCGCATCTCCGGGCGGCCCAGGAGTGCGGCGAAGCGGCGGACCACGTCTTCGATGTCCGCGCGTAGATCCGGGCCCCGATCGGACAGTCGGAGCGTGCCGAGCATCTCGGCGACCGCGGCGATGGCCAGGTCGTGCTTGGAGTGCCACCGGCGGTAGAGCGTGGTCTTGGCCACGCCCGCCCGCGCGGCGACGTCGCCCATGGTCAGCCCGGCCCATCCGCCGTCGGCCAGCAACGAGCGGGCCGCGTCCAGGATCGCGTCGTCCGCGGTGGCGCTGCGCGGGCGTCCCTTGCGCTGTATGGGTGGGCCGTCCGCACCGTCTTCCGCCGATTCGTCGTACACGGGCGGTCATGTTACCGGCAGGTATGGTGCCCGGCGGTGGTGCAACTCACATCCGTCATTGCGGATCCTGCGGTCGCATTCCCCCGGGCGGGCCCCTTACGCTACGAGCCGTAGCGAATCGCGGTGCCTGGATGGGGATTCGAGCACACGATCGCGACTGACGGCCCGTCAAGGGTCGTCGTCCGTCCCGGGGCCCGCATCCTGCGGGGACCGGGACGCGACGAGGCTTCGAGAACGTGCGCCGGTGGTTCGCCCCGTGCATCGTTCGGCTTGCTCTCGGGGGAAGATGTCTACATGCAGCCACGGAACATGTCCATGCGCGGAGTAGTCGACCTCGGTGCGGTCAAGGCCGCCGCCGACAACGCCGCCAAACGTGCGGCCGCGCCGGCCGGGAAGCCCGCCGCCGCGTCCGGTGGCCAACGGGTCGTCATCGACGTCACCGAGGCCACCTTCGAGACCGAAGTACTCGCGCTTTCCCAACAGGCCCCCGTCGTGATCGACTTCTGGGCCGAGTGGTGCCAGCCGTGCAAACAGCTCAGCCCGCTGCTGGAGCGCCTGGCCGAGGAATACGCCGGCCGGTTCGTGCTCGCCAAGATCGATGTCGACGCCAACCCGCGTCTCGCCCAGGAGTTCGGCATCCAGGGCATCCCCGCCGTGATGGCCGTCCTGGGCGGTCAACTCGCGCCGCTGTTCCAGGGCGTGGTGCCCGAGCAGCAGGCTCGGCAGGTGCTGGACCAGCTCGTCCAGCTCGGCGAGGAGCGCTTCGGTCTGACCGGCGTCGTGGTCGACGGCGAACCGGCCGCCCCGGTCGAGGACGAGGACGAGGAGCCCGCCGGCGACCCGCTGCTCGCGGCCGCCGACGAGGCGCTGGAGACCGGCGATTTGGACGGTGCGGCCCAGGCGTTCCGCAACGTGCTCTCCGACCACCCGGCACACGCCGAGGCCAAGCTGGGCCTGATCAACACCGAACTCCTGCTGCGCACGCAGGGCGTGGACGCGGACAAGGCGCGCGCGGATGCCGCCGAGCGGGCGGACGACGTCGCGGCGCAGACGCTCGCGGCCGACCTGGACATCCTGGACGGCCGGGCGGACGAGGCGTTCGCTCGACTTGTGGAGACCGTGCGGCGCACCTCGGGCGAGGACCGGAACACCGCGCGACTGCACCTGCTCGACCTGTTCGAGATCGTCGGCGCGGACGACCCGAGGGTGCCCAAGGCGCGGATGGCGCTTGCGGGCGTGCTCTTCTGATCCTGCGTCAGGCGCTGATCCTGTCGACGAAGCCCCGGTCGTTCTCGTTTCCGAGAGCGGGCGGGGCTTCGTCTTTACGCATCTTTGACCAAGGGCCATTTCCCTGGCCCTGTGTGGCATTTGGTGACCTCCGAGTGATTCTTTAACGGACATATCCGGGAAAAACGGAGCACTTGGCGGGGGCGTCGACGTCGCGCTGTGATGCGGTGGCGGGTGCCGTCCGAAGGGCGGCGTTACTCGCCGGTAACGAACCTCTTGTGTGCCGACCCGGTCGTGAAAGATGATCGGGCCGCTCGATCCGTGTCCCCTCAGCTCCGGCAGCCGGTCGGTGGCTCGGACGCGGACCTCCCCATCCAGGCCGTGCCGGTCCGTCCCGGACAGGCAGGCCCTCCCTCCATGCCCCGCCACGTGCGGCCCTGGTCCGCATGAGGCGGGGACTCTGTCCCGAGGAGGACCATGGACAAGAAGGTTCAGGCGGGTAGCGGCAAGACCCGCTGGAAGCGGTTCGGTATCACCCTCATCCCGGTCGCGGCGCTCACCGTCGGCATGTTCGCGGGCGTCGCCAGCGGTGCCGTCCCGGTCAACATCACCGTCTCCGGCGGCAGCTTCAAGGTCTCCGCCGACGAACTGGACGCCAACCAGTTCTCCCAGTACGGCGGGCACTACGAGACCAAGAACGGCAGGATCGTGCCGGTGGCCACCGCGGCGATCGGCGACGCCAAGATCACCAAGCTGTGTCAGTCGGTGAACGCGTTCGGCGTCGTGCTGCGCATCGAGGCCGGCGGCAACGGTACGCCCGCCACGGCGAAGGACATGCGGCTGTCGATGGACGGACTCGACGGTGACGCCGAGTTCACCAACATCGACATCGGTGTCGACGCCTCGACGATGGCCCAGGGTTCGTCCGACTGGGCCAAGGGCCCCAAGGTGGGCGGCAACGGCGCACCGACGATGTTCGGCCAGCAGGCCGACCACGCGAAGTTCACCAAGGTCAAGCAGACCGCGTGGCTGGTCCAGGCCGGTCAGTTCTACCTGAAGGACCTGCACCTCACGGTCGGGGGCGGCAGCAAGGAGTGCTTCTGACCTGTCGTCGGCCGCAGGCGGGCTTCCCGCCCGCGGCCGTTCGGCCAACGCGGAGCACCACTCCAGGGAGTAATTCGTGACCGAAGAACAGCCGCACCCGAACGCGATCGGGCGCGGGTGGCAGGCGTTTCGGACCTGGCGGCGAGCCCGTCCGTTCTGGGCCGGAGTATTCAGCATCCTGGCCGCCGGGCCGATTCTGTACGCGCCCTACGCGGCACTCAACGCCGGTGACGTGACCGTGCAACTCCAGCAGTTCGGCGGGGTCTCGGCGCTGTTCATCGGCGCCATCCTGATCATGTGCGGCATCGCGATCTGGTTCAACCCGCAAGCCCGGGTCTACCTCGGGGTCTTCGTGATCCTGGTGTCGCTCGTGTCGTTCATCGTCGCCACGTTCGGCGGATTCGGCGTCGGCATGTTGTTCGGCCTGATCGGCGGCACGCTCGCGGTCTCCTGGGTCTATCTGCCACCGGACGCGCCGGACGACGAGCACGTCGACGACGACGAGGGCGGCGAGGGCGGCGAGGGCGGCGACGGGGATCGGGGTGCGCCGGACGACACGCTCGTGGAGGACGGTTTCCTGGTCCAGGCGATGAACGGGAAGGACGCCGATGCCTCGGGGGAAGCACCGACCGGGTCGGTGACGAACCGACCCGGTGACAGTGCCCGAGGGAGCGTCTCGCCGCGGACGGCGCTCACGGTGATCGCGACGGCGATGGTCGGGGTGGTGGGCGTCGTCGGGATCGCGCACGCGTCGCCCAGCGATCCGTTGCCCGACAACCCGTACTCGGACGGCCCCTGCGTCTCGGCGAGTCCCACGACCTCGTCGAGCGCCTCGGCCGCGCCGAGCACGTCGAGCGCGGCGCCGAGCACGACGGCCACCAAGTCGGCGGGTTCGACCCCCGCCGGCAAGGCGGGCAGCCGACCCTCGACGGACCCGACTGCGGCGGCCGACGGTCGGGTGGTGGCGCCGAAGGCACCACAGGGCACGGCGGCGCAGACTACGGCGCCGACGAGCAAGGCGCCCGAGTTTCGGCTGCCCGAGCTGAAGCTGCCGGAACTCAAGCTGCCGGAACTGAAGTTGCCCGGCCTGCCCGGGCTCGGACTGCCGGGGGCCGACCGGCCCTCGACGGCGCCGCCCGTTCCGGCGTCGGCACCGCCGGCGGCCCCGGCATCGGCGGCACCGCCGGCGGCCGCGGCCGGTCGCACCCCCTCGGCGCCGGCGTCGACGCCTCCCGCGACGACATCCGGCAAACCGTCGGCGAAGCCCTCGACGACGTCGGCCAAACCGTCGGCCACGTCGTCCTCGGCGGTGCCGAAGGACGGCAGGACACCCTTTCCGTGCCCGGTGCAGGGACCCGTGAACGCCAAGAGCGGCGGGGGACTCCCGCCGGTCGCGGTCGACCCGTTGGTGCTGAAGTCCAGCCTGTTGGCGATGGCCGGCCTGAACTACGAGGGCGTGGTGAAGGTCGAGACCCTCGCGGGCGGTGAGGAGAACGCGCTCAAGTTCACCGTGTCCAAGGGCATCGACATCTGGAACATGTCGATGACGGTGAAGGAGGCGGGCGGCAAGGACGTCGTCATCTCGTCCGACGAGGGCAGCAAGTCCTGGATGGACGCGGACATTCCGACGACGATGTACGTGAAGTACCTCAAGGGCAACATCTTCGGGATCATCCCGATCACGTTCACGCCCGAGAGTCCGCCGCCGATCAACGTTCCGATCGTGTTCTTCACGAACGTCGAGAGCGCGATGTACGCTCAATTGGGCGGCAAGTTGCACATCCCCGGCTACGGGATCAACAAGACCAACGTGAAGTAGCCGACCCGTCGGGCCGATGCGCCCCGGAACCCACGCGGTTCCGGGGCGCGTTCACGTTCGGTGGCCCGTTCGGGCGGCGCTACGCGTCCACGTAGCGTTCGCGGAACATGGCCAGCACGTTGGCGGTCGGCAGGCTCGGCCACAGGGTCACGCGGCCGTTGCGGCGGTCCACGATCCACTGGCCGGCGCCGACGTTGGCCATCGGGTCCGGGTTCGGGTAGATCGCCTGGACCAGCCAGCCGTACTCGAACTCGGTCATCACGAAGTCACTCGGCGCGTTCGGACCGCCGCCGACCACGTGCCGGCGGGCCTTGTCCCGGGCCTCGCGCTCGTCGATCGGCCGCGGCGGCAGCGGTGCGTCGGCCGGTGTCAGGTTCAGCCGGGTCGGCCGGCGGCCCTCGATCAACGCGATCAGCGCGCCGTCGAAGGTGTCGGCGACGTGCCACAGATCGCCCCACCACAGGTACACCGCGCCGCGCGGATCCATCGCCAACCGACCGCGACCCAGGTCGTATTCGCCGACCGGGGTGAGCGGGCGGCCCAGCGCCGCGCCGTACGCGGCGAGCAGGTCGCCCGCGTACAGCCCGACCAGCGGGTCGATCCGGAACGGCATTCGGGACATGTCCACGCCGGGGCCGTACTGATGCACCGTCATCCCGCCGAACTCCCACAGCGCCTTGATCGCGCTCGGCGGGACGTCGATCCCGGCCGTGCCCAACGCGCGGTACCAGCGCAGCAGTTCCTCTTCCGGGATGTGGATGCCGGGTTGCCAACCGGTGGCCGTGAGGGCTTGGACCACGGCCTCGGGGAAACGATCGCTCATGACGCGGGCACCTCCAGGATGGTGACCCCCAGGTCCGCCAGCGCCGGTGCGCAGGACGAGCAGGGCGGGATCGGCCGTTCGTGCGCGGGGTCGTTCGGCTCGCGCAGCAGGATCGCGGCCAGCGCCGCGCCGTCGAGCAGCCGGCGCATCCGGTCGAGCACGACCTCGTGATCGGGATCGTGGCTGCCCTCGGCGGCCAACGAGGCTTCCGCCTCGACCGCGACCTGGGACAACAACAGGGCGTCGGGGCAACGCCCGTGGAACACCGAGCGCATCGCGGGTTCGGTGCGGTCGAGCAGCGCGGCCACGGCCGGGTGCAGGTCCACGATCGTGGTGTGTGCGCTCACCGCCGTCATCGGTTCCAGGCCGGGGCGTTGCAACGCCGCACCGACGCCGGGAGGCAGCAGATTGTCGAACATCGGTCTTCGTCCGTTCCCTTCGTGATGCCGCGTCAGGGACGCAGGTCGGCGGGCAGACCCGTGCCCGCTCGGTTGTCGACGACCGGTCGGTAGTGCCCGCCCGCGACCGCCGTGCGGGCGATCTCGTCGAGTTCGTCGGGCACTTGCACCAGTTCGTCGGCCAGCAGCGTGGTGAGGTCGCCGGCCAGTCGGGACATCAGGGCGACGGTCGCCTCCGGGGTGTCGCCCTGCCGGGCGTACCGGTCGTCGTTGTCCCAGTACCAGACCGAACCGGCGTCCTCCCCTTGCGTCTTGAGTACCAAGGCACCGCCCTGGACCCACGCGACGGCCAGGAAATCGGCGGTCAGCCGATCGGTGAATCGGGCCGCGACGTCGAGCAGGTCGTAGGGGTCGTATTCGCCGTAGAGGTTGAGGAACTGCTGGTCCAGCACGAACCCGTGGCGCAGGTGCACGGCCGGCCGCGCCGGCGGGCCGCCGCCGTTGTCGATCAGCAACGCCCGGTAGGCATCGGGGAGTCGGTACTTGAGGTACTTGTGCTCCAGGTGGCTCAGGTCGCCGTCGGTGAGCGGCCGACCCACCTGGAGGCGGGCCGGCACCTGGGCCTGCTCGACCGGGCTCCACAGGCCGGTGCGTTCCCGGTCCACGGTCATCGTGGCCACGCCGCCGTGGTGCAGGATCGCGTTCGCGACGTCGACCGGGACCAGGTGGAGCCGGCGTGCGTGCGGCGCGTGGTGCCAGGTCCACCCGCGCGGGGTCGCGGTCTCGACCAGGTCGGCGTACAGCGGGTCGCCGGCGCCGGCCGTCGCGAGATTGGCGGCGATCACGTCGGTGACCCGGGCCTCGTCGATGCCCAGGCCCGGCGGTACCGGGCCGGTCTCGATCACCGCTCGCGCGTACGGCAGGAAGTCCGGGAATCCGTACAGGTCGACGAAGATACCGTCCGGGTATACCCGGCTGCGCGACGTGCGGCCGAAATCGACGATCGAACCCGCGAATTCGGCGGCCGGAGAGCCGCCGTGCTCGGTGCCGGTGTCGGTCATGCCGCGGTCCTCTCCTTCGTGTCCGTCCGGTATTCCGTCGAGGCGGGGTCGGGTGTCATCGCTCCCACCTCAGAATTCGGGATCCAGGAACGGGGAGGTCGGATCGATCTCCCACAGCTCCAGGAATTGGGCGAACGTATCGGCCACCTTGCGCAGATTGTTGGCCGAGATGTATTCCGGGGTGTATTCCTCGTCGGTGTCGAGCGTCGATTCGCTCCAATACCAGAGGGAGCCGGATTCCGGCTCGGTGACCTTGATCGCCACCATTCCGGTGGTGAGTCGGGTGACCGGCAGATAATCCAGGGTGAGTACGTCCCGGCAATAGCCGTGCGCGTAGAGCAACTCGGTGTGCGGGTCACCGCCGGTCCGATAGCCGTAGAGATCGTCCTCGGGGTCCAGGCCGCGCGGCATGAGCTGGGCGGCGACCGGGAAATCGGCGCCGTTGGTCGCGGCCAGCCAGGCCCGATACTCGGCCGGCAGGGCGAACCCGAGTTTTGCTTCGAGTTCGCGCAGGGCTTCTTCCGAGAGTGTTCCTCGCGGCGTCAATTCGACGGTCACGGTTGTGCTCCAGGGTTGCCGGTCGAGGTATTGGTCGAGGGGGTGGGGGCCATGGCACTGGCGATCCCGCCGTGATGTTTCACCGCGTAGTGTACTGCGAACGGTATGAGCATCATGGTTCGTGTGCCCTCGACGTGGTGCCAGACGTAACCCGGCGCGGTGCGGCCGGATCGCACGCCGTTCCACATCGGATCGTTCCGGAACTCCGCATTGCCCTGGCGAATATCCAGCTTGCGCTGTTCGTCGTTCGCTTCCGCGCGGGCTTCCTTGAATTTCTTGGTGCCGTCCGGGCCGGGCGGGAAACTGCTGCGCTCGGGCGGAGTGACGACGGTGTGCGGAAGATTGATCGTGCGCACCGCGTAGGGGGTGAAGTCCGGATAACCCTGGAGATTGATATAGACGCCGTCGGGGAAGTGGTTGGCCAGCGTCGGGCTTGCGAAGTGCACGATCTGGCCCGCGTACCCCGAGTTGATCGGGTAGCGAGGTGCGCCGGTCATGACCCGGCCACGCGTCGCCAACTCGGCACGGCGCGCGTCCAGGTCGGCTCCGGTCAGCAGCTCCCCATTGTCTCCGCGCAACAGTCGGTCGAACTCGTCCCGGGCCTGCCGCTCGGCACTGGTGAGGTCCTCGGGCGTCGGGTGGTTGACCAACGCGTCGATGCCGTTGCCGTCGAACATGCGCAGGAGCTTGGCCCGGTTGAGGTTGGTCCGCGGCGGTGCGCCGGTGTCCGGGTGCGGGTTGTCCGAGCGCACGCTCTGCGGCATCTCGAACTCGGCGTCACCACGATGGGTGTCCCAGGTCAGGTCCGCGCGGTCCGCCATGAAGGACGGATCGCGCGGGGCGGCGAGGTCGTACGGCGACTGGCCGCCGCGGACGTCGTCGGGCTTCGGCGGGTTCGGATTACTCGGGGGCGTGCCGTTGCTCGGAGCCGGTGTGGGGTTGGGGTTCGCCGCGGCGTTGGGGTCGAAGCTCTCCGCCGCCGGCCGGGTCGCCATGAAGGCCGCGACCTCGCGCTCGATGTCGTCGCGCCGACCGTCGTGCGTGGTCGGCCGGTCGCCGGTCGGGCTCGCCGTGGTCGCGGGCTCGCCGAGCGGCCTCGGGTTGGGGCGCATCGGCGACACCAGCGGTGGCGTGGTGTCGATCGGAGCCGGCGGGTTGTTCTGGGCGTGCCTCGGCGGCGGCGGGGTGGCCGGCGTCGCGGCCGGGTTCGTCGCCGGATTCGGGTTGTTGCCGGGCCCGGTCGGGTTCGGCAGCGAACCCGGCATCGGCCCCGTGACGTTCGTCGGCAGATCGCCGGGCGCGGGGTGGACCGGGCCGGTTTGGAACGGTTGTTGCTGGTGCGGCGCGGGCTGGACCGGCGGTGGGTTGTGCGGGGCCGGGTGGACCGGGCCGGTCTGGAACGGTTGTTGCTGGTGCGGCGCGGGCTGCACCGGTGGTGGGTTGTGCGGGGCCGGGTGGACCGGTTGCTGGTTGTACGGGTTGTTCTGGACCGGCTGCTGCTGGTGCGGGCCGGGTTGGTTGTCGGGCCCCGGTTGCTGGGGCGGCTGGTTGTACGGGTTCGGCTGCACCGGGGCCTGCTGGTGGGGGGCGGGCTGGTGCGGTTGCTGGTTGTACGGGCCCGGTTGTTGCTGCTGGGTGTACGGGTTCGGCTGTACCGGGGCCTGCTGGTGGGGAGCGGGCTGGTGCGGCTGGTTGTACGGAGTCGGCTGCACCGGCTGCTGGTTGTACGGGTTTGTTTGGACCGGCTGCTGGTGGTGCGGTTGTGCGTACGGGCCCGGTTGTTGCTGCTGGGTGTACGGGTTCGGCTGTACCGGGGTCTGCTGGTGGGGAGCGGGCTGGTGCGGCGGTTGCTGGTTGTACGGCCCCGGTTGTTGCTGCTGGTGCTGGGTGTACGGGGTCGGCTGCACCGGCTGCTGGTTGTACGGGTTCGTTTGCACCGGCTGCTGGTGGTGCGGCTGTGCGTACGGGCCCGGCTGCTGCTGGGTGTACGGGCTCGGCTGGACCGGGGGCTGCTGGGTGTACGGGCTCGGCTGGACCGGGGGCTGCTGCTGGTACGGGTTGGGCTGCACCGGGTGCTGGTTGTACGGGTTGACCGGGGGTTGCTGCTGCTGATGGTGCGGCAGCGGCGGTGCCGGCGGAGGTGGCGGTGCGACGGGCTGGGTGACCGGCGGGGCCGTCATCGAGATCGGCTGGGCGTTCGGGTCCAGCGTGATGGCGTAGACGCTGGTCGCGTTCGGCTGCGGGAAGTCGCTGGTCTGGCCCGTCTGCGGGTCGACGTAGAGGACGTGGCCGCCGATGTTGACCGCGGCCCAGGCATGCGAACTCCGCACGACCTTGACCGAGCCGTCCGGCTGGACCTCGTTGCGGTCCGGCCACTCGGTGACGATGTAGGAGATCGAGCCGGGGCCCGAGGCCCGCAACGCCGCCTCCAACTCGGCGAAACCGGCGGCCGGGTTGTTCGAGCCGTCCGGGTTGACGCCCAGTCGGCTCCACGGCGCGTTCGTCTCCTGCCCAGCGCGCGCCATGCCGTCGGTTTCACCGGTGTTCTCGCCCGGCATGCGGGCCGCGGACACCTCCGGTCGCCCGAACCAGGTGCGGCCGAACGCCAGGACACCGTCCAGGCAGTTGATGTTGCGGCCGGGTACCTGGATCCCGCCGTCGTTCTGCAGCCGGAACCAGCGACCGTTGCGCGGGTCCGGGTGCACGACCGGGGTGCCGTCCGGGTTGCGCGGCACCGCGTTGTTCAGCGCTGCGGCGTCGCTCCAGTTGGGCGGAAGCAGGCCGCCGGGCTGGTTGAACGGTCGCCCCGCGGACAGCGGTGGGCGGTTCGCGATCGGACTGGCCGGGGCGGCCGGTGGGGCGTGGTGCGGCATCGGCTGCGCGTACGGGTTGTTCGCGACCGGCGCGTTGCCGTACGGCGTCCCGTTGTAGGGGGACGGCCCGTTGTGGTTCTGGTTGTACGGGCCGGGCTGGTGCGGCGGGGGAGCCGTCGGACCGGTGTGGTTCGGGCCGGTCGGGACGTTCGGGCCGCGACCGACCAGGCCGCGCATCCGGTCGCCGAGACGCTGGATCGTGTTGCGGAACGGGCCGGCCTGATTCGGCCGCACCGCCGCGCCGGGCGTCGTCGTGGTGACCGGTCCGCCCGGCTGCGGGGTCGGGTCGACGGTGGTGTCGCCGTTGCCGTCCCGAGCCGGGGTGGGTGTCGCGTCCGGGGTCGGATGCGAGGCCAGGTCCGGCTGCCCGGCGGGGTCGGGGTTGGGGGAGCTGTCCTGGTCCGAGGTCGGATCGATGTGTCCGTCCGGCGTCGGGTCGGCGGTCTGCTCCGGCGTCCGGTCGACCGTTTGGTCGGGGGTGGTGTCCGGGTGCGTCGGGTCCGGCGTGGCATCGGTGTGCCCATCCGGCGTCGGGCTCGCGTCCTGGTCCGGAGCCGGGTCCCGGGCGGGGTCGAGGTCGGAATCCGAGGTCGGATCCGGCGTCGGGTCCGCGGCGGCATTCGGGTCGGTGCGCGGTGTCGTCTCCGGCGCCGGGTCCGACGCCGGGTCGGGAGTGGCGTCCGACGTGGTGTCCCCGGCCGGGTCCCGGTGCGAGTCGGCGGTCGGCTCGGTCGCCCGGTCGGTGGTCGGCTCGGCTGCCGGATCGGTCGTCGGGTCGGCGGTCGTGTCGGGTGTGCCGTCCGGCGCCGACGGGTCGGGCGTGCCGGCGTCCCGGTCGGGCGTCGTTTGCGGCGCCGAATCGGTCTCCGGCTGCTGCGAGTTCGACTGCGGGGCAGGTTGCGCGGTCGGGTCGGCGGACTGCGTGGTCGGCGGCAGCGACATGTCGATCGGCTGCGCGTTCGCGTCCACCGCGATCGCCCAGACCCGATTCTGGTCCGGATACGGCTCGGGCATGACCTCGCCCGACTGCGGGTCGACCCACAGGACTTCGCCGTCCACGTTGATCGCGGCCCACGCGTGCGAGACCTGGCCGGTCTCGATGGTGCCGTCCGGATTCACCTTCGGCTCGGTCGGCCTGGACGTGACGATGTATGTCATCGCGCCCGGCCCCGCGTCACGCAGCCGTGCCTCGATGTCGCCGTACGCGCCGGCGGTGTCGGTGCTGCCGTCCGGGCGCCGGGCGAGCGGGGTCCAGTTCGTGCCGAGCTCGCGCTGGGCCCGCTCCGGGGCGCCGACCTCACCGGTCGTTTCACCGGGGATGCGCGGCGCGGCCACCTCCGGTCGGCCGAACCAGGTGTTGCCGAAGGCCAGTACGGCATCGACGCAGTTGTTGTCGCGGCCGGGCACCTGGGTGCCGCCGTCGTTCTGGAGCCCGAACCAGTGGCCGTCGCGCGGGTCCGGGTGCACCTGCGGCGTACCGTCGGCGTTGCGTGGCACGGCGACGTTCAGCACGGACTGGTCGCTCACGCTCGGCGGCATCAGGCCGCCGGGCTCGTACAGCGGGCGGCCGTCGTTGAGCTGCGGACGACCGGCGATCGGACTGGTCGGATTCCGTGGTGCGTCCGGCCGGTCGGGCCGCGGGTTCGCGTCGGTCGTGGCCGGCGAGTTCGCGTACGGAGTCGAGTCGTAGGTGGTGTTCGGCTCCGGTCGGGTGCTCGGATCGACGGTCGGCGAGGTGTTCGGGCCTCGGCCGAAGAGGTTGCGGATCCGGTCGCCGAGTCCGCCCACCGCGTTGTCGACCCGACCGCTCGGATCCGGGTTGCCCGGTGTGCCGGGGCGGGGGCCCGTCGGGTTGCCGGCCGGCGTCAGGTTCAGGATGCCGACACCGCCGCCGTCCCGGGTCGGTGTGCCGTCCTGCTCCGAACGCGGCGCGGAGTCCCGCGCGGGGTCGGTGGTGGGGCCGGCGATCGTCGGCTCGGCGGTGAGGTTGGTGTCCCGGTTCGGATCCTGGTTCGGGTCATGGTTCGGATCCTGGCGGGTGTCCGGCGTCGGGTCCGCGGCCGGGTCCGGCTCGGCATCCTGTCGGTGTTCCGGCGTGGTGTCGCCGGTCGGGTCCTGTCGGGTGTCCGAGGTGGGCTCGGGCGTCGGGTCGGAGGTCCGGTCGGTCGTCGGGTCCGGCGTCGGGTCGGGCGTCGACTCGGGCCGGGATTCCGGCCGGGTCTCCGGGGTCGCGTCGGGCGTCGGGTCCGACCGGTTCTCCGGCGTCGGGTCGGACTTCGGGTCGGCGGTCGGGTCCGGTCGGGCGTCCCGGTTCGGATCCGTGTGGCCTTCCGGCGTCGGGTCCGTGTTCGGGTCCGTCGTCGATCCCGGCGTCCGGTCCGGCGTGGTTCCGTTCGGGTCGGTCGCGTGGTTGGGGGTGTTGCCGGCCGAGTCGTCCTGGCGTTGGCCGGGAATGCGGCTCGTGTCCGGCGAGGTGTTGCTCGGTGTCGTCCCGGTGGTCGGCGAAGTGCCGTTCGAGGAAGCCGAGTTCGGAGTGGTCGGGCCGGTCGGGCCGCCGGTGGTCGGCGTCGCGGCGCCCGTCGGTCGGGTCGCGGTCGGCGTACCGGTGGAGTTCGTGGTGGCCGAAGTGCCGTTGCTGGCACCGGAGTTGGACGTCGTACCGGCACCGGTGCCCGGGTTGGTACCCGTCCCGGTACCCGCACTCGTGGCCGTGGCCGCACCCGTGCTCGCCGCTGCGGTCGTCGCAGCCGTCGTGCTCGTCGTCGACACGTTGGTCGTCGTGCTCGGACCGGACGTCGACGGCGTCGTGGACGAGGACGGCGAGCCGATCGAGGACGAACCGCTCGAGGTGGACGCGGTGCTCGTGGACGCCGTCGTGGTCTGCACGCCGCCGCCGGAAGGCCCGCCGCCCGTCGGCCCGCCGCCCATGGACGGCGAACCACCACTCGGGGCGGCGGAGCCGGTCACGGTCGCCGAGCCGCCCATCGGCGACGCGTTGCCACCGCCCGGCGTACCGCCGGCGGGCATGCCACCCGGCTGCTGACCGCCGCTCGGCGGCGCCTGTACATACGAGTTGTTCTGCGAGGAGCCGCCGTCGTGACCCGGTACGCCGCGCGGCGCGTCGCCGCTGTGGCCGGTCACTCCCGCCGGCGCGTCCGTCACCGGCGGCGCCGCGGCCGAGGCGTTCTGGGTCGCGACGGGGGTGTGCGAGGGCCGGTAGTCCCCGCCCGTGTTGCCGCCACCGCCACCGGAGTTGCCGGGATTCCCGCCGGAGCTACCGGAGTTGCCACCCGAGTTCCCGTGCTGACCGGAGTTCCCCGAGTTCCCGCCCGAGTTCCCCCCGGAATTCCCGGAGTTCCCGGAGTTCCCCCCGGAATTCCCACCCGAGTTCCCGGAGTCTCCCGAGTTCCCGGACGAATGGTGCGACCCGCCGTTCTGGCCACCGTTCCCGGTCGACCCGCCGTTGCCGCCCCCGCCCCCGTTCGATCCGCCCGACGAGCCGTTGGACCCGCCGCCGTTCCCGCCGCCGCCTCCGTTGGACCCGCCCGAGCCGTTCGACCCGCCGCCCCCGCCGCCGTTCCCGGAGTTCCCGCCGCCCCCGCCGTCCGGGTTGAGCGTCGAATCGATTCTGTTGCCGCCGGTCACCGGCCCGTTGTTGCCGCCCAGGTTCGGCCCGCCGAGGCCCGAAGGGTCGAGGCCGGGGGTGTTGAACGCGCCGCTGACCCGGTCGCCGAGCTTGGACGCGCCGTGGTCGGTCGCACCGCCCAGGCCACCACTGGCGAAGGTCTCCCAGTTCACCGGACCGCCGGTGGCCAGCGTGCCGGCGACCTCGGCGCTCACATTGGAGGTCAGCGAGGTGGTGACGCCCTTGATGCCCACGTCGGCGCCCTCGCCGAAGACCTTCTTGCCGAGGCCGTTCACGCCGATCGCGGCCAGGCCGCCGGCCGCGCCGCCGCCCGCGGCCAGCGCGGTCTGCTTGATCGAGTAGCCGTCCTGCGAACCCCAGGTCATGTGGATGAACTGGGAGATGATGTCGTCGCGCACCTCGGAGAGTGCCTCGAGGGCGACGTTCTTGAGCAGTCGGCGCACCATGGACGCCTCGATCCGCCCCAGCATCCGGCGCAGCACCTGCATGAACGAGAAGCGCAGCGCGGCGGTCGAGGCCGCGGCGGTTCCGGCGGTGATGCCCAGGGTGATCGGAGCCGCCGCGATCTGGGCCAGGATGGCCGCGCCCTGGATGGTCGCCATCGTGACGAACTCGATCTTGGTGGCGTAGATCGTGTCACTCGTGTCGTCCGCCGCGCCGCCGAGTGCCTTGGAAGCCCCTTCCAGGGCCGGGAAGAACGCCTTCTCGCCCTTGCTCAGCTTGTCCCACATCCGAAGGAAGGCTTCCATGCCCTTGCCCTCGTTGGCGGCGTTGAGCTTGTTGACCGCCGCGGCCAGGTCCCCCGCGACCTTGGCGAGTTCGCCGGCGGCGTGTTCCCACGCGTTGCCCAGCGCCTCACACTTGTCCTCGTCGCCCTCCGGCCAGTCGACACCGACCAGCAGTTCGAGGACCTTCTCGACGATTTCCCCCGCTTCGACCGCCATCAGGCCTTGCCACCGAAGCTCTCGCGGTTGTGGTCCTCGGTCTTCTGGTAGTTGCCGGCGGACGTGTCCAAGCCCTTGCCGATCTCGCCGAGACCCTTGGCGAGCGCTTCGAGCGCTTCGAGCACCTTGTCCCGGGCCGGCTTGTACTCCTTCGCGAACCCGTTGCCGAGATCGTCGTCGCCCCAGCATTCGCCGAGACCCTCGATGGACGTCTTGAGCGTCGCCCGTATCTCACCGACGCGCCTTCCCGCGTCCGTGAAAGCCTTGCCCGCCGTCTTGAAGTCCGAGGGAAGGGCCTTGTATCCCGTACCCGCGTCCGCCGTCATGTGAGAACACCCCCGTGTTCCGTGTCTCTCTGGCTGTCGCACGGTCCCCGGCAGGTTCCGGACAGGACGTCTTCCGGGGGCATGAAGGCAAGACACTAATTCACGATTCGCCGGAGTGTCACGTTTCCGGGGGTCGACGTTCCGGATCGAACGTCGGCCCCCGGAAGGTACTTCACATGTTATTCGGGGACAAACCAGACGGTGGCCAGTGGGGGCAGCGTCATCGTCGCGGAGGCCGGTCGACCCTGCCATTCCCCGTCGACGGCCAGGATCTCGCCTTGATTGCCCACGTTCGCGCCGCCGTAGCCGTCGGCATCGGTGTTGAGCACCTCACGCCAGCGACCCGCGTGCGGCAGACCCACCCGGAAGTCCTCCCGGACCACCGGGGAGAAATTGCACACGCAGAGCAACTGCTCACCGGCCGCACCGAGTCGGATGAAGGACAACACATTGGACGCCGCGTCCCCGCCGTCGATCCAGGAGAAGCCCTCCGGGCGGGTGTCCTGCGTCCACAGCGCGGACCTGCCCCGATACGTGGTGTTGAGGTCGCGGACCAGCCGCTGGATGCCCCGGTGCTCCTCGTGGTCCAGCAACCACCAGTCCAGGCCGCGTGCCTCCGACCACTCGGCGCCGTGGCCGAATTCCGAGCCCATGAACAACAACTGCTTGCCCGGATGGGCCCACATGAAGGCCAGGTAGGCGCGCACGTTCGCCATCTGCTGCCAGCGGTCGCCCGGCATCTTGTCCACCAGCGAGCGTTTGCCGTGCACCACCTCGTCGTGGCTGATCGGCAGGATGTAGTTCTCGCTCCAGGCGTACATCAGCGAGAAGGTGATCTCGTTGTGGTGATGTTGCCGGTGGATCGGCTCCTTCTGGATGTACTCCAGCGAGTCGTGCATCCAGCCCATGTTCCACTTGAAGCCGAAGCCGAGCCCGCCGCCGTCGGTGGAGCGGGTCACCCCGTCCCACGCGGTGGACTCCTCGGCGATGGTGAGCACGCCCGGCACCCGCCGGTACAGCGTCGCGTTCATCTCCTGGAGGAAGGCCACCGCGTCCAGGTTCTCCCGGCCGCCGTGTTGGTTGGGCGCCCACTGGCCGTGTTCGCGCGAGTAGTCCAGGTAGAGCATCGAGGCGACCGCGTCCACCCGCAGCCCGTCGATGTGGAACTCCTCGCACCAGTAGACCGCGTTGGCGACCAGGAAGTTGCGCACCTCGTTGCGGCCGTAGTCGAAGACCAGCGTGCCCCAGTCGGGATGTTCGCCCCGACGCGGATCAGGGTGCTCGTACAGCGGCGTCCCGTCGAACCGGGCCAGCGCCCAGTCGTCCTTGGGGAAGTGCGCCGGCACCCAGTCCACCAGCACGCCGATGCCCGCGCGGTGCAGCGCGTCGACCAGGTGACGGAACTCGTCGGGACTGCCGAACCGCGACGTGGGCGCGTAGTACGAGGACACCTGGTAGCCCCAGGACGGCCCGTACGGGTGTTCGGCCACCGGCAGCAGTTCGACGTGCGTGAAGCCCATCTCGGTGACGTAGGCGGGCAACTGCTCGGCGAGTTGCAGGTAACTCAGGCCCGGCCGCCACGAGCCGAGATGGATCTCGTACACACTCATCGCCGAGGTGTGGTGGGTCACCTCGGCCCGCTTTTCCAACCACTCCTTGTCCGACCACGAGTAGGCCGAGGTGTGCACGACCGACGCGGTCGAGGGCGGCAGTTCGGTCGCGAAGGCCAGCGGGTCGGCCTTTTGCCGGGACACCCCGTCCCGACCGAGGATCTCGTACTTGTACTTGGTGCCGTCGCCGACGTCGGGGACGAACAACTCCCACACCCCGGACGAGCCGAGCGAACGCATCGGGTGCCCGATGCCGTCCCAGTAGTTGAAGTCGCCCACCACCCGCACGCCCTGCGCGTTCGGGGCCCAGACCGCGAACGAGGTGCCGGCGACGGGCCCGTTCGGGGTCTCGTACGAGCGCACGTGCGCGCCGAGCACCTCCCACAGCCGCTCGTGCCGGCCCTCGGAGATGAGGTGTATGTCGAACTCGCCCAGGGTGGGCAGGAACCGGTACGGGTCGTCCGTGTGCAGTTCGGTGCCCTCGTAACGGATCTCCAGCCGATAGTCGGGCACCTGATCACCCGGCACGACGCCGCTGAACAGGCCCTCCGCCTCGTGGGTCAGCTCGACCCGGCGCTCGCCGGTGACCACGAACACCTCGCGGGCCCACGGCCGCAGCACCCGCACCACCACGCCGTCGACGCCGGGCACGTTCGGGTGCGGGCCGAGCAGTGCGTGCGGATCGTGGTGAGCGCCGTCCACCAGGCGGCGCAACTCCTCGCCGGCGGTCGGCGGTACGACGGGGGTGCCGGTCGGGCGGATTCGGGGGCGCTTGTCCCGACTCCGGGTGGGGCGGCCGGTGACCCCGCCGCCCTCGGGTGACGCGCTGAAGTCCTGACGGGCCGTCACGGATGGGACCTCCTGAGACGTTGGTGCTGAACGGGAATCGACGGTTCGTCAGTGCGGCTGCGGCGCACGCTCGGCCAGGCGCCGGATCGCCGACATCGGAACCGGTAGCCACGAGGGTCGGTTGCCCGACTCGTACATGACCTCGTACACGGCCTTGTCGGTCTCGAAGGCCCGCAACAGCACGGGCTCGGAATGGGGGTCGAGCGAGCCCGCGTCGGCGTACCCCGCACAGAAGGCTTCCCGGTTGCGGGTGGCCCATTCCTCCGCACGGTGCACCAGGTGCGGCGCGGGCGCCCCGCGCCCCCAGAACCCGTTGCCACCGGCCAGCAGATGCCGGGCCGCGTAGTCGAACGAGCGCAACATCGCCGCGATGTCGCGCAGCGGCGAGTGCAGCGAGCGCCGTTCGCTCAACGGCCGGGCCGGTTCGCCCTCGAAGTCGAGCAACACCCACCGGGTGGCGGTGCGCATCACCTGGCCGAGGTGGAAGTCGCCGTGGATGCGCTGCAACGGGACCGGATGCCCGTCCCGGCCCAGCGTCTCCAGATCCCGGTACGCCTCGCGCAGCCGGTCGGTGAACGGCGCCAGCTCCGGCACCGCCTCGGCCGCCGCGTGCAACCGGCGCTCCATGTCCCGGGCGATCGCGGCCAGCTCCGCCTCGCCCGCCACCGCCGTGGGCAGCGAGCGGGCCAGGTCGGCGTGCACCTCGGCGGTGGCCGCGCCGAGCCGGAAGGACTCGCCGGCGAAGTCGCCACCGGTCTCGTGTGCGTGCGGACCGGCGCCGCGCACCTCCTGGCCGGCGTACAGGTCGCGTACCGAGGTCTTGGCCAGCTCCCATCCGTCGGTGCCGGTGCGCAGGTATTCCTGGAGCAGGCCGAGCGTGGTCGGCTCGGCGTCCGCGTCCGGGAACGGCATGTCGAACCACGCGATCGGCGCGGGGATCCGCCGCGAACCCGCGCCCGCCAGCGCGAGCGAGACCTCCAGGTCCGGGTTGACCCCGGGCACCACGCGGCGGAACAGCTTGAGGATCACGTCGTCGCCGAAGATGATCGACGTGTTCGACTGCTCGGCGCCGATCACCAGCCCGACGTGCTCGGGGTCGGGGGCCTGCGCGCCGGGGCGGTGGAAGCCCAGTGGGCCTGCGGTGTCCGCCGCGACGAACCGTTCCGGCAACCACCGGGTCAGTTCCGCGTCGTGCACCGCGTCGTAGAGGCTGTTGCCGTTGGGCAGCCGGCCGATCACCGCGTGCGTGAGTCGGCCCGGCAGGGTCTCGCGGACCCCCAGCAGGAGTTGGTAGTGCTCGGGCGTGCCGCCGTGGTCGACCCGCAGCAACATGTGGTGCAGCGCGGGATCGCCGGAGACCACTTCGAGGCTGTGGACCACGCCGGCCCCACGAAGAGGCCGGCCCTTGCCGGCGAACCATCTCTGCTGCGGCAGCCAGTCGCGCAGCAGAGCGATCACGGCGGAGGCAGTCGGATCGTGGGGTCGGGTGGAATCCGTCACAGCGTCATTTCTCCACGGGTGAGGCGGAACCAATAGAAACCGTGCCCCGCGAGGGTGAGCAGATACGGCAGCTCACCGATCGCCGGGAACGTCACCCCCCCGAGCAGCTCGACCGGTTCGTACGTCTCGAACTGCCGCAGGTCCAACTCGGTGGGCTGGGCGAAGCGCGAGAAGTTGTGAACACACAGCACGATGTCGTCCTCGTATTCGCGAAGGAACGCCAGCACGCTGGGATTGGACGAGGTCAGCTCGTTGTACACACCGAGCCCGAAGGCCGGGTTCTGCTTGCGGACCTCGATCATCCGGCGGGTCCAGTGCAGCAGCGACGAGGCGTTGGACATCTGTGCCTCGACGTTGGTGACCTGGTAGCCGTAGACCGGGTCCATGATGTTCGGCAGGTACAGCCGACCCGGGTCGCACGTGGAGAAGCCCGCGTTGCGATCCGGGGTCCACTGCATCGGCGTGCGCACACCGTCCCGGTCGCCGAGCCAGATGTTGTCCCCCATGCCGATCTCGTCGCCGTAGTACAGGACGGGCGAGCCCGGCAGCGACAGCAGCAGCGCCGTGAACAGCTCGATCTGGTTGCGGTCGTTGTCCAGCAACGGCGCGAGCCGACGGCGGATGCCCACGTTGGCCCGCATGCGCGGGTCCTTCGCGTACTCCTTGTACATGTAGTCGCGTTCCTCGTCCGTGACCATTTCGAGGGTGAGCTCGTCGTGGTTGCGGAGGAAGATGCCCCATTGGCAGTTGTTCGGGATGGACGGCGTGCCGGCCAGGATCTCCGAGACCGGGTAGCGAGATTCGCGGCGCACCGCCATGAAGATGCGCGGCATCACCGGGAAGTGGAACGCCATGTGGCATTCGTCGCCGTCGCCGAAGTAGTCCACCACGTCCTCGGGCCACTGGTTGGCCTCGGCCAGGAGCACGGTGTCCGGATACTTGTCGTCGATCTCCTTGCGCACCCGCTTGAGGAACTCGTGGGTGGCGGGCAGGTTCTCGCAGTTGGTGCCCTCCTGCGCGAACAGGTACGGCACCGCGTCCAGCCGGAACCCGTCGATGCCCAGGTCCAGCCAGAACCGCAGCCCGGCGAGCATCTCCTCCTGTACCCGCGGGTTCTCGTAGTTGAGATCGGGCTGGTGGCCGAAGAAGCGGTGGAAGAAGTACTGCTTGCGCACCGGGTCGTAGGTCCAGTTGGACGACTCGGTGTCGACGAAGATGATCCGGGCGTCGCCGTACGCCTTGTCGTCGTCGGCCCACATGTAGTAGTCGCCGTAGGGCCCGTCCGGGTTGTTCCGCGACTCCTGGAACCACATGTGTTGATCGCTCGTATGGTTCATCACGAAGTCGATCACCACCCGCATGCCGCGCTTGTGCGCCGAGTCGACGAACTCGACGAAGTCGGCGAGGTCGCCGAACTCGGGCAGCACCGCCGTGTAGTCCGCCACGTCGTAGCCGCCGTCGCGCAGCGGCGAGGCGAAGAACGGCGGCAACCACAGGCAGTCGACGCCCAGCCACTGGAGGTAGTCCAGCTTCTGGGTCAGGCCCTTCAGGTCGCCCACCCCGTCCCCGTTGCTGTCCTGGAAGGACCGCACGAGAACCTCGTAGAAGACGGCTCGCTTGAACCACAGGGGATCGCGATCCCGCGACGGGGTGTCGTCGAAGGTGTCGCGGACGGGTTCGTTGACGATCACGGGCTGTTCCTCCGGACCGAGAAGAGATGCGCGGGCTCGTGCGCGGGATCCAGCCGCACGTAGTTGTGCCGACCCCAGCGATAACCGGCTCCGGTGAACTCGTCCTGCACCGCGAAGGTGTCCTGCCAGTCCAGCCCCAGGGCGGGCAGGTCCAGCGCGACGGTCGCCTCGTGCGTGTGGTGCGGATCCAGGTTCACCACGACCAGGACCAGGTCGTCGACGTCACCCACGCGGGTGCGCTTGGAGTAGGCCATGACCGCATCGTCGTCCACATGATGGAAAGTCAGGTTTCGCAGATGTTGCAGACTCGGGTGGCGTCGGCGCATCCGATTCAGCGTGGTCAGGTACGGCGCCAGCGAGCGGCCCTCGCGTTCGGCGCCGGCCCAGTCGCGCGGGCGCAACTGGTACTTCTCCGAGTCGTGGTACTCCTCGCTGCCGGCCTTGACCGCCAGGTCCTCGTACAGCTCGAAGCCCGCATAGACCCCCCACGACGGGGACAGCGTGGCGGCCAGCAGGGCCCGGATCCGAAACGCGGCCGGCCCGCCGTACTGAAGGTAGGCGTGCAGGATGTCGGGCGTGTTCACGAAGAAGTTCGGCCGCATGTAGGCGGACGCCTCGCCGGTGGTCAACTCGGTGAGGTACTCCTGAAGTTCGTCCTTGCCGTTGCGCCAGGTGAAGTACGTGTAGGACTGCTGGAAGCCGACCTTGGCCAGGGTGCGCATCATCGCGGGTCGGGTGAACGCCTCGGCCAGGAAGAGCACGTCCGGATCGCTCGCGTTGATCGTGGCGATCACCTGTTCCCAGAACGCCACCGGCTTGGTGTGCGGGTTGTCCACCCGGAAGATCCGCACGCCGTGCGCCATCCAGTGCCGCAACACCCGCAACGTCTCGGCGACCAGACCCTCGAAGTCGGTGTCGAAGTCGATCGGGTAGATGTCCTGGTACTTCTTGGGCGGGTTCTCCGCGTAGGCGATGGTGCCGTCGGCGCGGTGCCGGAACCACTCCGGGTGCTTGGCGACCCACGGGTGGTCGGGGGAGACCTGGAGCGCGAAGTCCAGCGCGACCTCCATCCGCAGTTCGCCCGCCCGGGCCACGAACGCGTCGAAGTCCTCGATCGTGCCCAGTTCGGGGTGGATCGCGTCGTGACCGCCCGCGGGCGAGCCGATCGCCCACGGCGAGCCGGGATCGTGCTCACCGGCTTCGAGCGTGTTGTTGGGCCCCTTGCGGAACGCGTCCCCGATCGGGTGAATCGGTGGCAGGTAGACCACGTCGAAGCCCATTGCGGCGATCTGCGGCAGGCGTTCCATCGCGGTCCGGAAGGTGCCGCTGCGCGGCGGGTGCTTGCCGGTCGGGTCCACCACCGCGCCCTCGGAGCGCGGGAAGAACTCGTACCACGCGCCGTACAGCGCGCGCTCGCGCTCGACACGCAGCGGATAGCGGGCCGACGTGGTGAGCAACTCGCGCAGCGGATGACTGCCCAACACCTCGTCCAGCGCGGCGGAACGGGCCGCGGCCAACCGCGCGGCGGGGCTGCGCGTGTCGTCTCGGACCGCGTCCACCGCGGCCAGCACGATCGCCCGCAGGCCGTCCTTCTTGGGCACGCCGGCGGCGGCCCGCTCCAGCAACTGCGCGCCCTCCTCCAGCATCAGCTCGACCTCCAGGCCGGCCGGGATCTTGATGCCGGCCGCGTGTCGCCACGTGGCGATCGGGTCGCCCCACGCCTCGACCGCGTAGGACCACAGGCCCTCGGTGGTCGGCGTGACGCTCGCGTGCACCCGGTCGGTCCCGGGCGCGCCCGGGAGCATCGGGGTGAGCGGGCCCGGCCGCCCGCGCGGGTCGCGCAGGACGACGTTCGCGGCCACCGCGTCGTGCCCCTCGCGAAAGACCGTGGCGCCCACGTGGAACGTCTCGCCCGGGACCGCCCGGGCCGGTCGGGTGCCGCCGTCGACGGCCGGTTCGACGTCGAGGATCGGGATGCGCCCGATGCGCGGCGTCACCGGTTTGGCCGATCTCCCGGCCCGGGTCGCCGACTTGGTGCCGGCCGTGGTCGCGGTGGTGCGGTTCGCCTGCTCCGGCCGCACCGGGCCCGCCTCGGTCGTGGCCGGGCCGGCCGCCGGTGTTCGGGCGGCCGATGTGGCGGCCGGCGTGGTCGCGGGCCCGGCGGCCCGCGGCTTCCCGGCGGTCGTCTTCCGTGCCGCGGCCTTGCCGGCCGCGACCTGTCCCGCCCGGGGTGCGCGGGCGCCCCCGGGGTCCTTCTCAGCCGAACTGGTCATGCCGAACTCCTGTACCCACGGACGGGCATCCCGTGCGCATCGCGCGCGATACACCCGTACGGAAACCCACTCGATTCCCCGATTGCCGGACCCGGGAGTGGCGGAAAACCGACCCGGCGGCGACCGGTGGGATCGCTCGGGTCCACCTCTCACCGCTGCGCGGCGGCCATTGCTCGTGACGCGACCACCAGGCGGGGACCGGGTGGGGCCCGGCCCGCGACCGTGGACGGTGGATGTCTGGTGTGTCCGCGGTACGGCGGGACGGAAGGACCCGGCTGTTCAACGATCATCGAGTCGCTCGGGGCACGGTCCATATGGTGTAAAAACGCCCCCAGACCCATCCGCAAGATCTTGCCGGCTTTGCAAGCGCACTGCATCCACTGTCGCAAGTTCTGCCGCCTTCCGGCTAGGGTCGCAGCGTGAGAGCAATCCGCAGATTCACCGTGCGTACGGTTCTGCCCGCTCCGCTGGAGCCACTGGGTGAACTGGCGATGAACCTCCGCTGGTCCTGGCACGCGGAGACCCGCGACCTGTTCGAGTCGATCGATCCGGACACCTGGGCCTCGGTCGGCCGAGACCCCGTCCGCCTGCTCGGCACCGTGCCGAACGACAAACTCGGCGCCCTCGCCGACGACCGCCGCTTCCTCGCCCGACTGCGGGTGGCGGCCGAAGACCTGCACGAATACCTGACCGGACCTCGTTGGTACCAAACCCTGTCGGAGCCCGGTACAAGTGCGGATGCGCCGCCGGCGGCGATCGCGTACTTCTCGCCGGAGTACGGCATCACCGCGGCACTTCCGCAGTACAGCGGCGGTTTGGGCATCCTCGCGGGAGACCACCTCAAGGCCGCCAGCGACCTGGGTGTGCCGATCGTGGGTGTCGGCCTGATGTACCGCCACGGGTACTTCCGGCAGTCCCTCTCCCGGGACGGTTGGCAGCAGGAGCGCTATCCCCTGCTGGACCCCAACGAGTTGCCACTGACCCTCCTTCGGGGTGCCGACGGTGCACCCGCACGGGTGGTCATCGGACTCCCGACGGGTGAGTTGCACGCGCGGATCTGGAAGGCCCAGGTCGGTCGGGTGCCACTGCTCCTGTTGGACTCGGACATCGAGGAGAACGAGCCCGCCGAACGCGAGGTGACCGACCGGCTGTACGGCGGCACGAGCGAACATCGCTTGCATCAGGAGATGCTGCTGGGCATCGGCGGGGTGCGGGCTTTGCGGGCTTTTTGCGAGATCACCGGTCATCCGGCACCCGAGGTCTTCCACACCAACGAGGGCCACGCCGGCTTCCTGGGCATCGAGCGGATCCGCGAGTTCACCCAGGCCGAGGGGTCGGACTTCGACGCGGCCCTGGAAGCCGTCCGGGCGGGCACGGTGTTCACCACGCACACGCCCGTTCCGGCCGGCATCGACCGGTTCGGACGCGACCAGATCCAGCGACATTTCGGCGGCGACCTCGCTTGTCCGGGGGTTCCGGTGGATCGGGTCCTTGCGCTGGGCGCGGAGACCTACCCGGACGGCGATCCGGGCGTGTTCAACATGGCCGTGATGGGGCTGCGGCTCGCCCAACGGGCCAATGGCGTGAGCAAGTTGCACGGACGGGTCAGCCGGGGCATGTTCGACGGCCTGTGGCCGGGCTTCGACACCACCGAGGTACCGATTACCTCGATCACGAACGGCGTACACGCGCCCACGTGGGTGGATGCCGACGTGCTCGACCTGGCGGCCCGCGAAACCGGCGTCGAACTCACCGAGGATCCCTCGGCCTGGGCGGCGATCGACCGGTTGTCGCCGGGCTCGCTCTGGGAGCTGCGCCGGGCGCTGCGCGCGAAGCTGGTCACCGAGGCCCGCCTGCGGCTGCACGCGTCCTGGAAGCAACGTGGCGCGGGCGACGCGGAATTGGGCTGGATCGAGCAGGTGCTCGATCCGGACGTGCTGACCATCGGGTTCGCCCGGCGGGTGCCGTCGTACAAACGACTCACCCTGATGTTGCGGGATCCGGCCAGACTGCGCGGGATGTTGCTGCACCCCGAGCGGCCGGTGCAGATCGTGATCGCGGGCAAGGCGCATCCGGCCGACGAGGGTGGCAAACGGCTGATCCAGGAGCTGGTGCGGTTCGCCGACCGCGAGGACGTGCGGCACCGGATCGTGTTCCTGCCGGACTACGACATCGCGATGGCCCAGCACCTGTACCCCGGGTGCGACGTGTGGCTGAACAACCCGCTGCGTCCGCTGGAGGCGTGCGGCACCTCCGGGATGAAGGCCGCGCTGAACGGCTGCCTGAACCTGTCCATCCTGGACGGGTGGTGGGACGAGTGGTACGACGGCTCGAACGGGTGGGCGATCCCGACCGCCGACGGGATCACCGACGTCGACCGTCGGGACGACCTGGAGGCGGCGGCGCTGTACGACCTGATCGAGAACTCGGTCGCGGCCCGGTTCTACGATCGGGGGCCCGAGGGCCTGCCGACCCGATGGCTGGAAATGGTCCGGCACACGCTGTCCACGCTCGGCCCGAAGGTGCTCGCGGACAGGATGGTCAAGGACTACGTCGACGTGCTGTACGCGCCGGCGGCGTCCGCCGGCCGGGCGATCATCGGGTCGGCCGCGCGGGAGTTGGCCGAGTGGAAGGCACACGTGCGGCGGTCCTGGGCCGGCGTACGGGTCGATCACGTGGAGTCGGGCGGGATAGGGGACGCCCCCGAGGTCGGCAACACGCTGAACCTGCGGGTCTTCGTCTCGCTGGGCGAACTCGCGCCCGTCGACGTCGAGGTCCAGGTCGTGCACGGTCGGGTCGACGACTCGGACCGGATCGTGGAGGCGACGGTCGCGCCGCTGAAGGCGGGTCGGCGGGACGAGCACGGCCGCTGGTTCTACGAGGGCTCCCTGGCCCTGGATCGCACCGGCCCGTTCGGCTACACCGTCCGGGTGATGCCGACCCACGCGCTGCTCGCGAGCCCGGCCGAACTCGGCCTGATCGCGGCACCGCCGGAGAGCGAGGGCTTCCCGGAGGGCATGCCGCTGCGCTGACGCGGTGACCACGCCCTCGGGCCCCGCCGTCCTTCGGGACGACGGGGCCCGAGGCGCGTCACAGGGCCGTGGGCGCGGTGAGGCGGGGGCCGGGGCATCCGCGCGCCGAGTCCGCTCGTCGGGATCCGGCTCGCGGACGGTCGACTCGTGGACGGTCGATTCGCGGGTACGGTTTCGCACCGGGGAGGGTGATCCAGCTCATACCGCCGGCTCGTAACGGCGGGGGTGGGAAATATCGTCATCTCCTCTGGTAAAGCGGCGACTTAGGGAGATCGATGCCCAGCACGGCAGCAGGGGCGACATCCGGTTCGGGTGCACGGAGACCTCGCTCGCGACGACGGATACGCAGGGCCCTGCCGGCGCTCGCGGTGTGTGTCGCGCTTCTGGGCGCGGGGGCGTGCGGCGGCGGGGACGCGAAGAAGGACAAGAAGGACGACAAGGTCGAGTCGGTCGCCCAGACCAAGGCGCCCACCGGTGACGGCGCGCCGAAGACCTCTCAGGCCGTGGTGACCATCGTCCCCAAGGACGGCGCGACCGCGGTGGCCACCGACGGCGTGCTGAAGGTGAGTGCCAGTGCCGGGAAGCTGACCGCCGTCACCGTGACCGGCTCCGAGGGCGGCAAGCCGGTCGAGGGCGTCATCTCGCCGGACGGGAGCAGTTGGGCGCCTTCGGCGGCGCTGCAGACCGGCACCAAGTACGCGGTGTCCGCGACCGCGACCGACGCCGCCGGGCTGGTCTCCGCGCTGCAGTCCTCGTTCACCACGTTGACCCCGGAGAACACCAACTACGGCGTGTTCAACATCGACGCGAACGAGACGTACGGCGTCGGCATGATCGTCTCGCTGGAGTTCACCAAGCCGGTCAAGGACAAGGCGGTGGTGAACCGGTCCGTCACCGTCACCGCGGAGCCCGCGGTCGAGGTCAAGGGGCACTGGTTCGGCAACCAGCGGCTGGACTTCCGCCCGGAGCAGTACTGGAAGCCCGGCACGAAGGTGACCCTGCACCTGGACCTGGACGGCAAGCAGACCTCGCCGGGCGTCTACGGCAAGCAGAAGAAGGAGGTCTCCTTCACCGTCGGCCGGGCGCAGACCAGCGTCGCCGACAACAGCGCGCACACGCTGACCGTCACCCGGGACGGCGCGCTGCTCAAGAAGCTGCCGGCCAGCCTGGGCGACCCGGAGAACACCACGTACAACGGCAAGATGACCATCATGTCCAAGGAAGCCACCGTGCACATGGACTCCCAGACGGTGGGCCTGGGCAAGGGCGTGTACGACATCAAGGACGTGCCGCACGGCATGCGGCTGAGCGTCAGCGGCACCTACGTGCACGGCAACTACTGGCGTGACCCGCCACCGTTCGGCAAGGAGAACACCAGCCACGGCTGCGTGAGCCTGCAGGACGTCAAGGGCGGCGGCGACCCGAACATGGCCGCCGCGTGGTTCTACAAGGAATCCCTGATCGGCGACGTGGTCGAGGTGGTCAACTCGCCCGACAAGGTGATCGCCGCCGACAACGGCTGGAGCGGTTGGTCGATGGACTGGGCGGGCTGGACGGCGGCGAGCTGATCGGCTCGATCGTTCCTTCGCCCCGCATCGCGGGACGTGTACGCCCGAAGGGGGCGGTGCCGGGTCACCGGCGCCGCCCCCTTCGGGTCGGGTGTCGCGTTGCGGGGGCGAGCCCGCGGCTCGGTCAGCCGTGCGGCTGGTCCGGGCGGTAGTGCTGCGGGTACGGCTGCCCGGGGTAGGGCTGCTGTCCCGGGTACGGCTGCTGCCCGGGGTAGGGCTGCTGCGCCTGGTAGTTCTGCTGTCCCTGGTACGGCGTGGGCCCGTAGCCGCCGGCCATCTGCGGCTCGGTCACCAGCGTGCGGTCCTGGTGGTCGTACGCCTCGGGCGTGCCCGTCCCGCCGCCGTGCCCTTTGGTCTTGCCGCCTCGGCGCGGCCACCACAGGCCCCGGCCCAGGATCGCGGCGATCGAGGGCACCAGGACGACGGAGAGCAACATCGAGGAGAGCAGGATGCCCACCGCGGTGGCGAAGCCGATCTCGGCGGTCGCGGGGCTGGCCGCCAGGCTGGCGAACGAGCCGGCCAGGACGAGTCCGGCCGTGGCGATCGCGGGCGCGGTGTGCTCGACCGCCTTGGCCACCGCCTTGCGGGCCGGGATGGGCTTGTCCATCTCCTCACGGAGCCGGTCGCTCATCAGGATGTTGTAGTCGGTGCCCAGCGCGACCACGAACAGGAACAACACCAGCGGCAGGGTGAAGGAGACACCGGGCCGGCCGATCATGTGCTGGAAGACCAGCGTGCCGGCGCCCAGGGTGGCCACGAAGCCCAATCCGACCGCGAGCATCAGCACGAGCGGCGCCAGCAGCGAGCGCAGCAACAGGAACAGGATCAGCGCGATCAGGATCGCAGCCACCGGGAAGACCAGCTTGAGGTCCTTGTTCACCGAGGCCGACACGTCGGCGAAGATCGCCGCCGTTCCGGTGATGTGCGCCTCGGCGCCGGTCGGGGTGTTCTTCGCGATGGTGCCCCGGACCGGGCCGGTGATCAGGTCACGCGCCTTCTGCGAGTCGGCCTTCGCGGCCAGGAACACATCGATCCGAGCGGCCGAACCGTCCGGGTTGAGGATCGGCTTGGCGACCTGGCCGACACCCTCGACCTTGCCCAGCGCACCGGTCAGCCCGGTCAGCGAGCGGGCGTCGAGCTTGCCGCCGGCCTTGGTCTGCACGTAGACGGTGTGCGGGTCGGACACGCCCGCCGGGAGCGAGCGGGAGATCTCGTCGGCGGTCCTGGTCGCGTTGGTGGTGGGCTGCCCCTCCTGGTCGTAGCTCATCTTGACGCCGACCACACCGGCGCCGAGCGCGCCCAGCAGGACCAGGCTGCCGACCAGGCAGCGCACCGGACGGGCGCTGACCTGCTCACCCAGTCGGGCGGCGAAGCCCGCCGGGCGCTCCTTCTTCCAGGCCCGGGCCGGCCAGAACATCCCACGACCGGTGACCGCGAGCAGCGCGGGCATCAGGGTCAGGCTGCCGAGCAGGGCCACCAGCACCGAGACCGCGATGGCCGGGCCGAGCACCTTGAACTGACCGAAGCTGGCGATGCCCAGGGTGGCGAACGCCGCCACGATGGTCAGCGCCGCGCAGGTGATCGCGTTGCCCACCTTGCCGGCGGTGATCCTGGCGGCCTCGCGCTTGTCCTGATCGGGGTTGGCGCGCAGTTGCTCGCGGAAGCGGAACATCAGGAACAGGAAGTAGTCGATGCCGATACCCAGGAGCACCACGGTGATCAGCGACGGCACGGACGGGTCCAGCTTGATGTCCAACAGCTTCGCGCTGCCGGCCACCGCGCCGGTGGCCACACCGCCGATCATCGTCACCGCGAGCAGCGGCAACAGAGCGGCCAGGACACTGCGGAAGACCACCACGTTCAGCAGGATGATCAGACCCATCGTCAACATGCCGACGAGGGCCTCGGTGTCCTCCGTCTCGTCCATGTTGTCGATCGTGGTCGCGAGACCACCGGTGAATCCGATCCGGAATCCGGCGGCCTCGTAATCGGTCTTCGCCAGATCACGGGCATCCCGATAGACGTCCTGGAGACCGACGTCGTTCATATTGCCGCTCAAGGACATCGAGACGAGCTGGAACGTCCCGTCCGGAGCCACCACCCCGGGGGTGTAGCGCGGGGTCTGCGAGAAGTCCTTGGCGAACTGCTCCGGCTCCGCCTCGATCTTCTTCCCGGCCAGCGCCGCCGCGGTGTCGGCGACCTTCTTCTGGTCCGCCGGGCCGATCTTGGCGCCGTCCGCACGGGCCACCAGCACGGTCACCATATTCGGGTCCGGCTTTTCGTCGAACTTCTTCTCGGCGATCTGGAGAGCCGCTGCCGAGTCGTATTTCTTCGGCAGGAAGTCGCCGGTCGAAGAATCGGTGACGCTGTTCATCAATGGTTGCCCGACGGCGGTCAGAGCGAGACCGAATACCGCCCAGACGATAATGGTCATCCATCGATGACGAGTGGCGAACGCGGTTGTTCTACGGATCATTTTCCTTCTCCGCCGGCGGGTCGAAACGCGGGAGCTCGATACGGGAACTCCGGATTGACTCAAGGTCATCACGCGCACCCCCCTGCGGACATCGACCGCGGGAACGGCTGTGGACCGGGACCTCGGTCCGGGAGTACCGCGCAACCAGGACTGGGGTCCGGGGCCGGGGATCGTCTTCGATGAGGTTCAGGAAAGGGGGCGCAGAGGATGGAATGGGTCGATACGAACCATGCGGAACCACGAAGGAGGTCTGCGGATGGGCGTCGACCATCGCGGTGCGGCGGACGGGCGCCGGGTCTTCCCGCGGCGGCGCGACGACCTGCTGATCGCGCTCGGCTGCGCCGCGGCCGACGTCGCCTCGTTCCTGGCGGCCGATCACGACCGCGGGCCGCGGGCGATCGTGCTCGCGCTGCTGCTGCTCGTGGCGGGCGGCGCGGCGACGATCGGGCGCCGCCGGTATCCGGTGCAGGTGCTGCTCGCGGTGGCCGCGTCGTACCTGGCGCTGGTCGTCACGGTCCCGCCGACCACGTACAACTTCGGCCTGTCGATCACGGTCGGGCTGTACTCGGTGGCCCGCTACCGACCCCCGCGGGTGGTCGCCGTCGCCGGTGCGGCGACGTGGGCGAGTCAGGTGGCGGGCAGCGTTCGGATCGGCTGGTCGCTGCCGACGGCGATGCTCACCTATCTGCTCGCGATCTGTGTCGCGAGCGCGGCCGGTATCGGCGTGCGCCGGTGGCGGGACCAGGTGGAGCAGAACCGACAACTGTTGGCGGACCGGGCGGTGACCGAGGAGCGCCGGCGGATCGCCCGCGAACTGCACGACATCGTGGCGCACCACATCACCACGATGTATCTGCTCTCCGGCGGCGCGCGGGCCACCCTGGCCCACGATCCGCAGACCGCCCGGGGTGCGCTGGTCACGCTGGAGTCGTCCGGCCGCACGGCGCTGCACGAGATGCGCCAGTTGTTGTGCGTGCTGCGCGGCACGGACGTCGCCGAGGAGGCGCCCGCGGAGCCGCAGCCCGGCATCGAACAGATCGACCGGTTGATCACCGAGTCGCGCGCGGCCGGTCTGCCCGTCGAGTACGAGGAACTCGGCGAGCCGCGGGCGCTGCCGCCGGCCACCGCGCTCACGTTGTACCGGATCGTGCAGGAGGCGCTGACCAACGCGCGCAAACACGCGGGCGACGCGCGCGCCTTCGTGCGGCTGGAGTACGGATCGGACCGGGTCGTGGTGGAGATCTGCGACGACGGCGACGGCGGTGCGCCGACGATGCCCGGCGGCGGGTACGGTCTCCTGGGTATGCGCGAGCGCGTCGCCGTACATGGCGGCACGCTGGAGGCGGGCAGGCGACCCGGCGGCGGGTACCGCGTGGTCGCGCTCGTGCCGCTGCTGCCGATGGAACCAGGAGAGGACCGGAACCCAGATGAGCGTGGACGCATCCCCGATCACCGTGCTGCTCGCGGATGATCAACCGCTCGTACGTCGGGGGCTGGCCCTGATCCTGCGCTCCGACCCCGGCATCGAGGTGATCGGCGAGGTGGGCGACGGCGCCCAGGCGATCGAGGAGGCGCACCGGCTGCGCCCGAACGTGATCCTGATGGACATCCGGATGCCGGTGCTGGACGGCGTCAAGGCCACCGCGCGGCTGACCGAGGAACTGCCCGAGTGCCGGGTGCTCGCGCTGAGCACGTTCGACATGGACGAGTACGTGATCGGCGCGCTGCGTGCGGGCGCGATCGGCTTCCTGCCCAAGGACGTCTCGCCCGAGGACCTGATCGCGGCGGTCTACACCGTGCACCTGGGCGAGGCCGCGGTCGCGCCGAGGTTGTTGACCCGGCTGATCGAGTCCTTCGTCAAGGCCCCTTCGGCCCCGCAACCCTCGACGACCGCGTTGCGCGACCTGACCCCGCGCGAGGTGGAGGTGCTGCGGTCGATCGCGGCGGGCCTGGACAACGCCGAGATCGCCCAGGCGATGAGCATCGGCGTGCAGACCGTCAAGAACCACGCCACCGGCCTCTTCGCCAAACTCGGCGTCCGCGACCGGGCCCAGGCGGTCGTCTTCGCCTACGAATCGGGCCTGGTCCAGGCAGGCCGCACGCCGTAGCCCGGCCCATCGCCGGCCCGCCGACGACTCCCGGTCGCCCGCGTGCGCTTCGTCGGCGGAACCGGGTCGATCCCTACCGCGAGCCGTACCCGAACCGACGGGTCTCGGTGGGCCTTGCGGTTTCGGATGGGCCGAACAGGTGACGCAAGTGCATCAACTCGTGAGTGTGGCACCCACGGTCGGGTCCGACGGGTTGGGATGGAGTTCGCGGGGGTCCGCCACGACCCGATGAAGGTGTGCAGTGCCATGACCGACTCCGCCGGCTCGGCCGGCAATCCGTACGCTCCGCGCCTGGTCGCAGCCGGGCAGACCTTCGACGTGATCGAGATCGATGCGCGGTTGGGGCGGGAGGTGGTGAAGCACCTGCGGGCCGCGGGAGTTCGGGTCGGGCCGGTGATCCACGACCGGCGCTGCGCCAAGATGGGCTTCCTGGTCCCGGTCACCTCGCCTGCCCGCACGCGTCTGCGCGACCACCGCGGCCCCAGTCGGCACGGCCTGGGGGCGTGGGTCACCTTCCCGCCGCCGCGCGGTGAGACCGGGTCCCTGGTCTGGTTCGTCCCGCCCACCGAAAACGCGATTCCCACCCCGCTCGCCCCGCTCGACACCGCCATCATCCGCGCGGCGGCCACCCTGATCGAGCACGGCCGCGCCCCGAAGGAGTGAATCGGGCTCGGCGCGGATATCTCTCGTCAAGGGTGGGAGCGCGCCCATACGATGCGGCCCTGGACGCGCGGACGGGGGCGACGGATGGGTGTGGTGGGGCGCAAGGTAGGGGAGTTACGCGGCGAGGTGGTCGGGCAACTCCGGTGCCGGCGGCGGATTCGGCAGTGGATCGCGATCGGGTTCGTGCTCGGGCTGCTGATCGGCGCGGGGCTGGCCGCGGGCGCTGCGGCGCTGTACTGGCCGGAGAAGGACAAGCCGCTGAAGATGACCATGCGCGAGTGGGAGATACCGGTCAAGGCCCCGGACGTGCTCAGTGGGCCCGCGACGTTCACCGTGCAGGGCCTGACCTGCGGTATCGAGTGGATCACCGGCACTCACGCCGAGCACTTCGCCCAGGGCCGCCTGTGCCGGGTCAAGGTTTCCATCGCCAACCGCTCGCTGGCCACCGTGCAGATCGCCAACCTGGAGCAGCGCCTGGTCCTGCCGGACGGCAGCCGCCCGGGCATGGACCTGGAGTCGATGGAGATCAAGCGCCAACTCCGCGAGTTCACCCTCGGTGCCTCCGACACCCTGGTCGAAGACCTGTGGTTCGACATCCCCAAGGACGTCTTCCCCATCGCGATCCTGCTCCGCGCCAACCCCGACACCCCGCAGGGCCGTACCGAACTCCCGCAGCGGAACTGGTCGAAGAAGTGAGGACCCTCGGCGCGTCCCCGGCACGCCCGGCGTGCGGAAAACGGCTTCGTGCGGCGGGTGGTGGGGTCGTAGGGTGCGCGCATGGGTGAGCAGGAGCAGCAGTCGCAGGCGGCCGCGCGCATGGGTGAGCGGGAGCAGCAGTCGCAGGCGGCCGCGCGGGTTCGCGACTTGGCTCGGCGGTTCGCCGAGCGGCATCCGGAGTTGTTGCGCCGGCTGAAGGAGGCGTGAGCGACGTGTATTTGCTGACTGCCGCCGATGCGATCGCCGTGGCCGAGGAGACGACCGGGAATCCCGGGATTCGTGACGTCGGGTTGATCGAGTCGGGGGTGGCCCGGCCCGGGGCGAGTGCGTTCGGGGTCGATGCCTATCCCGACCCGTGGGCCAAGGCCGCCGCGTTGTTGCACTCGATCGTGGCCAATCACCCGTTCCTGGACGGCAACAAGCGCACCGGGTTGGTGGCCGCCGCGGTGTTCCTCGAATACAACGGCGTCGAGGTCGGACTCCTCGACGAGGACGCGGTGTTCGACCTGATCATCGCCGTGGCGGATGGTTCGCTGAGCGAAATCCGGCCGATCGCCGACGCGTTGCGGGTCGCGCTCGGCGGCCGAGCCGACGACGACACCCCCTAGCATCGGGGCGAGTCGGCGCCTGTACGGGGGCGCGTCGTCGAGGAAGGCGTGCTTGTGACGCAGTCGTTCCATCCGCCCGGATCCGCCGGAGTCGAACGCAAGGCGATGTTCGCCTTCGGCTGGATTCCGCTGCCGAAGCGAGTCGCCGAGCGTTACTTCGTGCCGGACTATCGGCTGATCGGGCGGGACGTGACCCTGGAGCGGGTGCGCGCGATCCGGTCCTGGCTGGGTCTCGGCGTACTGGTCTGGATCGCGGTGACCTACGGTGGCGGCGAGGACGCCGCCCAGGGCTGGATGGCGAGTTTCGTCGCGTCCGTGTTCGTGGCGATCATCGCGTGCCCGATCGCGGTGGCGATCATCGTCGGGCTGACCCGCTCGGACGTGCGGGCCCAGACGCGCAAGAGCCTGATGTTGCCGCTGCGTTCGCTCGGCCTGTTCGTGGTCGTCTCGGTGGCCACGCTCGGCGGCCTGACCGCGCTGGCGTACGGCTCCCAACAGATCAACGCGGGTGCCGACGTGGGTTCGTTCTTCCTGACGGTGCTCGGCCTGGCCGTGTCCGTGTGGGTGTTGCGCTTCTGGTTCCTCGCGGTCCGGGCGATTCCGCAGCACCTGTTCCGCGCCGTGGACGGACACCCGTTGTTGCCCGCGGTGATCGCGCCCTGGCTCTCCTGGTGCGGCGCGCTGGTCGACCTCGGCGACGGCGGCGGCAAGGGCGCGTTGCCGACCGGGGTACGGCTGATCGGCACGCTCGGCGGCCCGGTCACCATCACCGTGATGTCGCTGTGGGAGATCCGCCGGGTGCGCAGCCGCTACGGCGTCACCTTCCGCGGCGGACCGCATCCGACCCGCCGGCCGGAGCCGGTCCCGCCGCCGATGCCGCTGTTCCCGAACCAGGCCGCCCCGTGGCAGCCGCAGCCCCCGCAGGGATTCTTCCCGCCCGGCTTGCCCGGCGCGCCGGCTCCGCCGTACCGGGCGCCCGATCCGCAACAACACCCGGCCTGGCAGCGGCCACCGTCCGGCCACCACCGGCCCCCGCCGCCCTGGGGCCCGCCGCGCGGCTGATGCAATCGCGCACCGCCGGGGGCACCGGCCCGATCCGGCCCACCCCCGGCGCACGGCGACGAGCGTGTCAGTGCGTCGACAACCGGTCCCGCAACCGTGCGACCTCCGCGTCGGTCAGCCCCAGGCCCTCGCGCACATAGCCCTCGACCGACCCGTACCGTTCCTCCGCCGCCGCGAACGCCGTGTTCAGGTAGTCCTCGTGCACGTCGAAGACCGGCTTGAGGTGCGCCGGGTCGAAGCCGCGCTCGGCGATGTGCCGGAGAATCTCGCCGTTCTTGCCCTCCAGGTGCTTCGCGCTGGCCAGGTAGTCCTCGACGATGGTCGCCCGCGGCACCCCGAGCAGGGTCAGCAGCACCGCCGAGGTCCACCCGGTCCGGTCCTTGCCCTGCGAACAGTGGAAAACCGTCGGCACTTCGACGGCCGCCATCCGCGCGAACACCTCGCGGTAGGCGGCCCGGGCGCCCTCGGTGGTCACGAAGCGCCGGTACACCTCGCACATCAGGTCGCGCCCGGCGGTGCCGCCGAGCAGTTCGCCCGCCCGGTCGGGGTCGGCGAACACCTCGCCGAACAGCTCGTCGTTCTGCCGCCCCATCACGTCCGCGATCAACAGCTCGGCGCCCGCCGGCACCCGGTCCGGCTCGCGGTCGCGCTCGGTGTCCGAACGCAGGTCGATCACCAGGCCGATACCCAGCCGCAGCAGCGTCGCGGCGTCCGCGGCATCCACCTCGCCCAGGCCGTCGGAGCGGTACACGAGGCCGGTGCGCACCTTGCGGCCGTCGGCGGTGGCGTGCCCACCCGCGTCACGGAAGTTCGGGGCGGTGACCAGGATCGGCGTCGGGGACGTCATGGTGCGCGGTCCTTCGCTGCGAGGAGATGCCGGGCGAGCGGATGCCGGACGGGCGGCTGCCGGGGTGAATACCTCCACCCTACGCGAGCGTACGGCCCGGGTCGGCGCTGCCCGCGCGCGTCGATCCCGGCGTTCACACCCGGTCATCGGGACGTTCGTTCCCGGCCATCCCGGCGCCCCACACCGACCGCGCACCGCCGCGGGACCGGGCCGAAAAGCTAGGTGGGCGCCCACACCGCGTGCTCGACCCGTAACAACATCGCCGAGCGCCCGGCCAGCCGCAGTCCGCTGCCACCCGCGACCGGCTCGCTGTACCGCGCCATCGGGTCGCCCTCCAGCGCCGTGTCCAGGACCACCTCGTAGCTGTGCGCCCACGGCTCGTCCGGCAGCGTGAAGCGCATCGGCTGCGAGGACGCGTGCAGGATGAACAGAAAGCTGTCGTCCACGATGCGCTCGCCGCGCGGGCCCCGGCGGTCGATGTCCAGGCCGGACAGGTACATGCCCAGCGTCGCGGTCGGTGCGAACCAGTCCTTGCGGGTCATCTCGCGCCCGCCGGGTGTGAACCAGGCCAGATCGCGCAACCCGTCCGGTGCCACCGGGCGGCCCGAGTAGAACGCCCGTCGGCACAACACCGGATGCGCCCGCCGCAGTCGGATCAGCCGGGCGGTCAGATCGAGCAGCGGTCGCCACTGCGGCGAGTCCAGCGCCGACCAGTCCAGCCAGGACAGCTCGTTGTCCTGGCAGTAGGCGTTGTTGTTGCCCGCCTGGGTGCGGCCCATCTCGTCGCCCGAAGTGATCATCGGGACCCCCGTGGACAGCAGCAGGGTGGTCATCAGATTGCGGATCTGCCGCTTGCGCAGCGAGACCACGTTGGAATCCGACGTCTCGCCCTCGTACCCGTGGTTCCACGACCGGTTGTTGTCGGTGCCGTCCCGGTTGTCCTCGCCGTTCGCCTCGTTGCGCTTGCGCTCGTAGGTGACCAGGTCGCGCATGGTGAAGCCGTCGTGCGCGGTGACGAAGTTGATCGAGGCGTACGGGTTGCGCCCGTCGCGCTGGTACAGGTCGGACGAGCCGGACAGCCGGTAGGCCAGCCCGCGCACGTCCGGGCGGGCACCGCGCCAGAAGTCGCGGACCGCGTCCCGATACTGGTCGTTCCACTCGGTCCACAGCGGGGGGAACGCGCCCACCTGATAACCGTCGGCGCCCAGGTCCCACGGCTCGGCGATCAGCTTGACCCGGGACAACACCGGATCCTGCGCGATCACGGTCAGGAACGAGGACAGCTTGTCCACGTCGTGCGTCGACCGGGTCAGCGCCGCCGCCAGGTCGAACCGGAAGCCGTCCACGCCCATCTCGATCACCCAGTAGCGCAGCGAGTCGGTGATCAACCGGAGCACGTGCGGCTGGACCACGTTGAGCGTGTTCCCGCAGCCGGTGAAGTCGGTGTAGTGCCGACCCCCGTCGGCCAGGCGGTAGTAGCCGCCGTTGTCGATGCCGCGAAAGCACAACGTCGGTCCGGCCGGGCCGCCCTCGCCGGTGTGGTTGTAGACCACGTCCAGGATCACTTCCAGCCCGGCCGCGTGCAGCGTGTGCACCATGTCCCGGAATTCGTGCACCTGGGCGCCGCGCCCGCCCGCCGAACTGTAGCCGGCGTGCGGCGCGAAGAAGCCGACCGTGTTGTAGCCCCAGTGGTTGGTCCGGGCGCCGCGCAACAGGTGTTCCTCGGACACGAACTGATGCACCGGCAGCAACTCGACCGCGGTCACCCCGAGCCGGACCAGATGGTCGATCGCCGCCGGATGGGCCAGGCCCGCGTAGGTGCCGCGCAGGTGGTCCGGGATGCGCGGGTGGCGTGCGGTGAAGCCCTTGACGTGCAACTCGTAGATGACGCTCTCGGCCCACGGGATCTTCGGCCGCCGGTCCTGCGACCAGTCGGCGTCGTCCGCCACGACCACCGACTTGGGCACGTACGCCGCCGAGTCGCGATCGTCGCGCACCGTGTCGTCCCGGCCGCGCACGTGCCCGAACACCGCGTCGTGCAGCACGAAATCGCCGTCCACGGCCCGCGCGTAGGGGTCCAGCAGCAGCTTGGCCGGGTTCCAGCGGGCACCGCGCGCCGGATCCCAGCGCCCGTGCACGCGGTAGCCGTATCGCTGCCCGGGTCGTACGCCCGGCACGTAGCCGTGCCAGACCCGAAAGGTCTGCTCGCGCAGCGGCAACCGGCTCTCCCGCAGCGTCCCGTCGGGCCCGTCCTCGAACAGGCACAGGTCGACCGCCTCCGCGTCGCCGGCCCACAGCGCGAAGTTGGTGCCCGCGCCGTCGAAGCGCGCACCGAGCGGCAGTCGGCGGCCCGGCCAGGGCGGCGGCACATGGCCGTTGGCCGCGGCCGATCGGCCGAGCACGCCACGCGTGTCGACCTCGGGGTCCGTCGATTCCCACTCGAGCGTCAAGGCCCGCCTCCCGTCCCGGTCCCCAGGATGTTCCCGCCGGGGCCCCACGCCTACACGCCCGCGCCCGGATCCGCCCGCGCCGGCCCCGCCCCGATACGCCGCTGCGGCGGCATCCCCCGGGGGATGCCGCCGCAGCGGAGTGACGATCGGCCGGGTCGGTGCGGCCGATCGGGTCTGCTCAGAACCAGGGGTGCCAGTGGTGGGCGCCGCCGGCGTTGCCCTGGTCGATCACCACTACGCCCGAGTTGCCGTTGACGCCCGCGGTGTTGTTCTGATTCGAGGCACCCGCGCCGGTCGCGCTCTGCTGGGTGGCGTTGTAGTTGCCGTCCACGCCGCCGAGCACGTTCCCGCTGCCACTGTTGGTGGTGGTGGAGGTCGTGGTCGAGGCGGTCGAGCCGTTGTCGCCCACGGTTCCGTTGCCGCCGTCGGCGGAGGCGGCGCCGGCGCCCAGGAAGAGCAGGCCGGCGGCCAGGGGGGCGACGGCGAGGGTACCGAGCTTGCGGTTCATCTGGATCCTCCGTGTGTTGCGGATCCGGGCGGGGCCCGGGGCATCCCATCAGGTGCACGGGTCACCGCGGGGGGCGAACGATCCGGACCCCGAGGCGACTTCGTGTGAACAAGCTGTCGCAAACAGTGACAACAAATCCAGTCGTCCGGCCCGGCTTCCCCCGGGAGAGTGACATGGGAGCCCTGAACATCCAACGAGCGCCGATACGCAGGGTTGTGGCCGAGGTCGGATTTCCGCCTACCGGCTCAATGGTTTCGGCCATTGTGGCCGGATTTCATGGCTTTATCGATGAACGGTGAGTGACCGTGGCCGTGTTCCCTGCCGGCGGAGCGCGGGCAAGCGCCTCAAGTCGCTTCGCGAGCCCCCGTCGGACGGCGCCTGCTTCCGTCCGCACGCGAGCTTTGCGAAGGCCGGGTTTGGGTTAGGTTGCCGTCATGCCCGTCGTGGTCACCGGAGCCGATCAGCCCCTCGGTCGTGCCGTCGCGCTCGAACTCGCGGACTCGGCGGGGGAGGTGCGGGCCACCGTCCGCGATCGCGGCGCGGTCGGCGCGTTGCGCGCGGCCGGCATTCGGGTCGCGGTGAGCGACCTGTGCGACCCGGGACGACTGGGCGCGGTACTCGAAGGCGCGCACACCGTGTTGCACCTCGATCGCGGCGCCGGCGGGGACGGTTCGCCGGGTGACACGTGGGAGTGGTTGCTGGAGGCCGCGGAGGGTACGGATCTCCAGCGGATCATCACGGTCCTGCCACAGCCCCCGACCCTTCCCCTGCCCCGAGCGGGCGAACGGGAGTACGAATTGATCATCCGTCAGTTGCCCCCCGGCGGGGCCGATCGGCCGGTGTACCCGGATCCGGCGCTGGTCCACGAACTGGTGGCGGCCGATCGGCGGGCCCGGTGAGGCGCGTATGCGCGGCGCGCTCGCGGTGAACGAACGCCCGTTGTCCCAGAGGATGGCACGGATCACCGCATTTGCCCGCGAGTACCCGGGACTTCGGAACCGCGTTGGATGTTCGATTCGTCACATGGGATGTGAGATGTGGTTCTCGGCCCAGGCCGGGTTACGGCTCGGCTCCGGATGAAGGGACTACCCGTTCATGTCAGCAGGATCGAAGTCGCTCTCGTCGAAGCGGTCGCCGGCCCGATGGCGTGTGGTGCCCGCACTGATGCTCGGCGCGCTCCTGCTCGTGTCGGGTTGCAGCTCCGACGACGGCAAGGACTCGGGCCGGAAGGCCGAGGGAGGGAACACCTCCACGGCCAAGGGTGATCGGAAGAAGGGCGCCGATCCGGCCGCGATCACGCTGACCCCGGCGGACGGCGCGACCGCGATCGATCCGCAGGCGCCGATCACCATCGCGGTCAACGGCGGAAAGCTCGGCGAGGTCAAGGTCGTCAACGCGCAGAACGAACCCGTCGACGGCGCACTCGACCCGGACGGCAAGACCTGGAAGCCCAAGGTCGCCTTCACCCTCGGCGGCAGGTACACGGTCAGCGCGACCGCGACCAACGCCGACAACACGCCCACCACCGCCCGCGCGACGTTCGGCACCGTGTCCGGCGACAAGAAGGTCACCGCGAGGTTCAGCCCCGAGGACGGCGCGACCGTCGGTGTCGGCTTCCCGGTGTCGCTGACCTTCGACTACCCGGTCCGCAATCGGGCCGCGGTGGAGAAGGCGCTGTCCGTCGAGGTGGAGCCCAAGGTCGAGGGTGCCTGGCACTGGTTCGACAACACCCGGGTGGACTACCGGCCCAGGGACTACTGGGCGCCCGGCACGAACGTGAAGGTCAACCTGAACCTGCGCGGCGTCGATGTCGGCGACGGCGCGATCGCCAACCAGTTCAAGAGTTACAGCTTCAAGGTGGCCGCCACCAAGCGCATCGCCATGGTGGACGTGCAGGCGCACACGATGAAGGTCTACGAGAACGACCAATTGATCAAGACCATCCCGATCACGGCCGGCAAGTCGCCGAAGTACAGCACCTGGAACGGCAAGATGGCGATCACCGAGAAGTTCGAGAAGACCCGGATGAACTCGCAGACCGTGGGCCTGGGCAGCGAGTACGACATCGACGACGTGCCGTTCGCGATGCGGATCACCACGTCGGGCACCTTCGTGCACGGCAACTACTGGGCCGATCCGAGTGTCTTCGGCAGCGAGAACACCAGCCACGGCTGCGTCTCGATGACGAAGGAGAACGCCAAGTGGCTGTACGACCGGGTGATTCCGGGCGACGTCGTGGACATCTCCGGCTCCGACGAGCGCACCGTGGACCCGGACAACGGCTTCGGCGACTGGAACGTGCCGTGGGACAAGTGGATCGCGAGCGGTACGCCGGGCGGCGGCGCGCCGACGACCACGACACCCACGCACTGACGCATCGACGTCCTGACGCGCCGACGCACCGCGGCCCCGTCTCGGCTGCGCGGGGGGCCGGCGCCTAAGGTCGGATCCGGTACATCAGGGCTGACCAAAGGAGAGCGTCATGGGCGAATTCGTCAACCTGGAAGTGGCCGACGGCGTCGGCACCATCCGGCTGAGCCGGCCGCCGATGAACGCGCTGAACCGGCAACTCCAGGAGGAGTTGCGGGCGGCGGCGCACGAGGCGGGCGAGCGGGCCGACGTGCGCGCGGTCGTGCTCTACGGCGGTGAGAAGGTGTTCGCGGCGGGTGCGGACATCAAGGAGATGGCCGACATGACCTACGTCGACATGGTCGACCGGGGGGCCGCGCTGCAGTCCGCGTTCACCGCGGTCGCCGAGATCCCCAAGCCGGTCGTTGCCGCGATCACCGGCTTCGCGCTCGGCGGCGGTTGCGAACTCGCGCTGTGCGCGGACGTACGGGTGTGCGCCGACACCGCGAAGCTGGGCCAGCCGGAGATCACCCTGGGCATCATCCCGGGCGCCGGCGGCACCCAGCGGCTGCCCCGGCTGATCGGCCCCGCCAAGGCCAAGGACCTGATCTTCACCGGCCGCTTCGTGGCCGCCGCCGAGGCGCTCGCGATCGGCCTGGTGGACCGGGTGGTGCCGGCCGAGGAGGTCTACGCCGAGGCGGTGAAGTGGGCCACGCAGTTCGCCAACGGCCCGGTCTACGCACTGCGGGCGGCCAAGGAGGCGATCGACCGCGGCCTCGACGTCGACCTGGACACCGGCCTGGAGATCGAACGCCTGCAGTTCACCGCGCTGTTCGCGACCGAGGACCGCTCCACCGGCATGCGCGCCTTCGTGGCCAAGGAGAAGCCGAAGTTCACCGGTCGCTGATCCCGGGCGCCCGGCGCGGCCGGCGCGAAACGGCCGCGGGGCCGCAGGGCGAGTGCCCCGCGGCCCCGCGGCCGTCGGTGTGAACGTGGATCCGCGCGATGGGATCAGATGTTCGGGTACAGCGGGTGCTTCTGCGCCAGAGCCGTGACGCGCGTGGCCAGGGCCGCCTTGCGGGCGTCGTCGAAGCCGGGGAGGAGGGCCTCGGCGATGATGTCGGAGACCTCCTCGAAGTCGGCCTTGTCGAAGCCGCGGGTGGCCAGCGCCGGCGTGCCGATCCGCAGGCCGGAGGTGACCATGGCCGGGCGCGGGTCGAACGGGACCGCGTTGCGGTTGACCGTGATGCCGATCTCGTGCAGCCGGTCCTCGCCCTGCTGACCGTTGAGCTCCGAGTCGCGCAGGTCGACCAGGACCAGGTGCACGTCGGTGCCGCCGGTGAGCACGGTGATGCCCGCGTCGGTGACGTCCTTGCGGGTGAGCCGCTCGGCCAGGACGACCGAGCCCTCCAGGGTGCGCCGCTGGCGGTCCTTGAAGTCGTCGGACGCGGCGACCTTGAAGGCCACCGCCTTGGCCGCGATCACGTGCTCCAGGGGGCCACCCTGCTGGCCCGGGAAGACCGCCGAGTTGATCTTCTTGGCGTACTCCGCCTTGGACAGGATGACGCCGCCGCGCGGGCCGCCCAGGGTCTTGTGCGTCGTGGTGGTGACCACGTCCGCGTACGGCACGGGGCTGGGGTGCAGACCCGCGGCGACCAGGCCCGCGAAGTGCGCCATGTCCACCATGAAGTACGCGCCGACCTCGTCGGCGATCCGGCGGAACTCGGCGAAGTCGAGCTGCCGCGGGTAGGCCGACCAGCCGGCGATGATCAGCTTGGGCCGGTGCTCCTTGGCCAGGCGCTCGACCTCCTCCATGTCGACCCGGTGGGTCTTCTCGTCGACGTGGTAGGCGACCACGTTGTAGAGCTTGCCGGAGAAGTTGATCTTCATGCCGTGGGTGAGGTGGCCACCGTGGGCCAGGTCCAGGCCGAGGATCGTGTCGCCGGGCGTGAGCAGCGCGAACATCGCGGCGGCGTTCGCGGACGCGCCCGAGTGCGGCTGCACGTTGGCGGCCTCGGCGCCGAACAGGTCCTTGACCCGGTCGATGGCGAGCTGCTCGACCACGTCGACGTGCTCGCAGCCGCCGTAGTAGCGCCGGCCCGGGTAGCCCTCGGCGTACTTGTTGGTCAGGACGGAACCCTGCGCCTCCAACACCGCCACGGGGGCGAAGTTCTCGGAGGCGATCATCTCCAGGGTGTTCTGCTGGCGGTGCAGCTCGTCGGTGAGGGCGGCGGCGACCTGCGGGTCCACCTCGCTCAGCGGACGGTCCAGGATCGTCACGGTTGTCAGCTCCTCGATCGGGTCGATCTCGATCATTCGCCGCAGAACGCGGCGTACTCGTCGGCCGACAGCAGGCCCTCGGCCTCGCCGTCGATGCGCACCTTGAACAGCCAGCCCGTCCCGAAGGGGTCGGAGTTCACCAGAGCGGGGTCCTCGGCGACCGCGTCGTTTATCTCGACGATCTCGCCGGAGACGGGCGCGTACATGTCGCTGACCGACTTGGTGGACTCCAACTCGCCGCACGGCTCGCCGGCGACGACCTGTTGGCCGACCTCGGGAAGCTGGACGAACACCACGTCGCCGAGCGCGTCGGCCGCGTGCTGGGTGATGCCCACGAGGGCGGGGGAGGCCGCCTCGTCGAGCCACTCGTGTTCCTTGCTGTAGCGCAGGTGCTGGGGTGCGTGCACGGGTCCATTCTCCATTCGAATGAGGTGAGTCTGTTCCGCAGGTGGGTTTGTAATGGTTTGTGCCGCCGGCCGTGCGCCCGTGTGGGTGGAGGGCGCCGACGGTCGAGGGTCAGGCCCGCTTGTAGAACGGCAGTGCGACCACCTCGACCGGCTCCGCCTTGCCGCGGATGTCCACGGCCAGACGGGTGCCCGGTTCGGCCCGCTCGACGGCCACGTACGCCATCGCGATCGGCACGCCCAGCGTCGGCGAGGGCGCGCCGGAGGTGACCTCGCCGACCCGCTCGCCGGTCTCCGCGTCCACCACCGGGTAGCCCGCGCGCGGGACCCGCTTGCCCGGCGAGGTCAGCCCGACCAGCGTGCGGCGCACGTCCTCCTGCGCGGCGGCCAGCGCGTCGCGGCCGACGAAGTCCTCGGGCTTGTCCAACCGGACCACCCGACCCAGGTTGGCCTCGTACGGCGTGGTCTCCCGGGTCAGCTCGTGGCCGTACAGCGGCATGCCCGCCTCCAGGCGCAGCGTGTCCCGGCAGGACAGCCCGGCCGGCACCAGGCCGTGCGGCTTGCCGGCCGCGAGCAGCGCCTCCCACAGCGCGACCGCGTCGCCGGGCGCGGCGAACAACTCGAAGCCGTCCTCGCCGGTGTAGCCGGTGCGGGCGAGCAGCACCGGGACGCCGGCGACCTCGGTGCGCAGGATCGCGTAGTACTTGAGCGCGGGCAGGTCGGCGTCGGTGAGCGAGCCGACGATCGCGGTGGACGCGGGACCCTGCACGGCGAGCAGCGTGTACTCCTCGGAGGCGTCGCGCACGGCGGCGTCGAAGTTCTCCGAGCGGTACTTCAGGCTGCCCGCGACCACGTCCGCGTTGGACGCGTTGGCCACCACCACGAAGTGCTCGTCGCCCAGCCGGTAGACGATCAGGTCGTCGACGATGCCGCCCTCTTCGGTGCAGATCATCGTGTACCGGGCGCGGTCGATCCCGATCTTCGAGACGAAACCGACCAGGGCGTGGTCCAGCGCACGGGCGGCGTCCGGGCCGGTGACCTCGATCTCGCCCATGTGGGTGAGGTCGAACAGGCCGGCCGTGGTGCGCACCGCGGCGTGCTCGTCGCGCTCGCTTCCGTACCGGAGCGGCATCCGCCAACCGGCGAAGTCGGTCATCGTGGCCCCGAGCGCGTCGTGCACGGCGTCGAGCGGGGTCCGGCGGTCGGTGGTCATGCGAGGGCTCCTTCGAGGGGGCGCCGGCGGGAACACCCGAGGGGCGCGGGCCGGTCGGGGGCATGGCGAACGGCCGCGGGTCCGGTCGGCGCGCACGAGGCGCGGCGCGCGGGCCGGAGGCGGGTGTCGGCGCGGAGGGCGGCGAAAGGGGTCGAGCGGTGCGGCGAATACGACAACAAAGGGGGCTCCCTGCCATGGCTTACAGCCCTTTTCGACCAAGATCGGTCGAAAAGTGGGGTGCCCTCCCCTTCTGTCATCGGAACCTGAGAGCTTCATCGCTGCCGAGCGCATCCGCGCGAAACAGTGATTTGCACCGTGGGTGAACCGCACCAGCGGTGCGATTGCTTTCCAGAAGTGCCTGACCCATGCGGTATCGGTGCCTGAGAGATTCCGGGGAGGAGTTGCTCCTTCGGCGCCCCGCTCGTGGGCGAGGACTCTTCCGCGTGGGGTCGACGGCCGATATGAGGTTGTGCCCGGCATGCTAGCGCGTGTCGTCAATCCCCCGCCGGGGCCGGGGCCGGGACCCGTCGAGTCCGCGGGTCGCGACTTCGGGGCCGCCGATTTCGAGGACTGCCGGCTTCGCGGGCCGCCGTTTTCGAGGGATGGCCACGACGCGCTCGCGCGCGCGGGTGCGACACCATGCGCAGGGCAGGACGGTTCGGGACAAGGGAGGGCTCGTGGAGACGGACTCGGCGGGGGCGCATACCGGCGCCGCGAAGGGCGGCGTGTTGATGCCCCGGTCCGTGCACGACCTCCGGGAGGAGCGCGATCGCCCGGGGGAGCGGATCGGCGACCGGGTGGTGGACGTACTGGCCTATCCGGCCTCGTGCGTGCTCGTGGTGACCGGCCTGCCCGGGGCCGGCAAGAGCACGTTGCTCGCCCGGGTGGTCACCCCGGGGCCGACCGTGGCCGTGCTGGACGCCGACCTGGTCCGGGCTCGCTGGGCGGTGCGCGCCGGGCGCATTCCGTACCGGGCCTATCGGCCGCTGGTGCGGCTCTCGCACTACGGCGAGGTGGCCCGGGCGTTGCGCGGGCCCGGCGCGGTGGTCGTGCACGACAGTGGCCGAAATCCGATCCTGCGTCGGGCGTTGGTGTTCGCCGCCCGTCGGCGCGGCAGTTCGGCGCACGCCCTGTTGTTGGACGTGACCGCCCATCAGGCGCTTTCCGGCCAACGCGCGCGCGGGCGCGGGGTCTCCACACCGGTGTTCGCCCGACATCACCGCGAGTGGCGCGAACTGCTCGCCCGACTGACGCCGTGGCTGGACGCGGGCCCCGCCCTGGCGTCCGCCCCGGGCGGCTTCACCTCGTGCGTATTGCTCGACCGCCCGGCCGCCCGAACACTCAGCCGGATCGTTTTCGCAGACCCCGTACCCGGACAGTCCCGACGGCGGCTGTCGACCGAGTCGTAAACTGCGGCGGACACCAGAGGAGCACCACCATGCCGTTCCCGGCCAATCCCGTGGAGAGCGCGCTCGTCGCGGCGATGCACGACCCGTCCCGGGCCGAGGCTCTCTTCGAGGCCCTGGCCGAGGCGGACGTGTGGGTGCCGCTGCCCGAGGGCGGCAACCCGGCCGACAGCGAACTGACGCTGCCGACCACCGAGATCGACGGCCGGCCGTATGTGCCGGTGTTCTCCTCGGAGGAGGAGTTCCGGCGGGTCGCGGGCCCGATGGCGTGCACGGTCGCGCCGCTGCGCGAGTTCGCCCGCGGGCTGCCGCCGCACGTGGGCATCGCGATCAACCCGGGCGGCGAGGTGGGCATCCCGATTCCGCCGCCGGGCGTACTGGAGCTGGCCCGGCTGCCCGGCGGGGGCCCGCGCGGCGCGCGAGTGCGGCTGTACGAGCCGGACGAGGAGCCGATGGAGTTCCTGATCGCCGCCGCCGCCGAGTTCACCCACGCGCCGGTGATCCTGAGCGCGCGACGCGGCCTGGGCGAGATCGAGTCGGACCCGCCGTGCCTGTTCATCGGGGTCGAACTGGACCGCTGGCAGGAGGAGGACCGCCTGATCGCGGTCGGCGCCCTGGAGCGCGCGCTCGGCCGGGCCGCCTGCCCGTGGCCGGTGAACGTGGTGCTTCTGGACGTTGCGCAGGATCCTGTGGGGGACTGGATGCTGGAGCGGACCGAGCCGTTCTACCTGCGGGCCGACCAGCGCTGAGCCGGCGTCCGGCACCGCCGTGCGCCCATTCGTCGAGATCCGCTCATCGGTACATCATTCGGGTTCGGGGAGGACGTCGTGAACCAGGTCGAGCAGGCCTTGAGCCAGGTGGCGCCCGGGCGCTACGACGCCTACGAGCGGTTGCTCGAAGCGCTCACCGGCGCCCGGGTGTGGATGCTGTTGTGGCAGGGGCAACCGGGCAGTCCCGACGCGCAGTACGGGAACATGGACGTGGCCGGGTGGCGCTACGCCCCGGCGTTCACGTCCGAGGAACAGCTTCGTCTCAGTGGCTGGGATCGCTCGTTCGAAATCTGTCCGGTCACCGAGATCGCCTCCTCGCTGTACACCGACCACTGGGGCCTGTGGCTGAATCCGCACGTCCAGGGCGGCGGCGTCGGCGTGCCCCACCTGGACCTGCGGCGGATCGTCGGCGGCCTGGACCGGTTGCTGGCGGGCCCCCTGGAGGTGGGCGAACCCACCCTGTGGGACCCGGCGTTCTATGCCGTGCTCGGCGGCCAACTGTTCCAGACCCAGGTGGTGCGAGCCGCGCACCGGGCCTGGGTGCGACCCACCGTCGGACCCGAACGCCTCGTCATCGGCCTGCGCCTGACGGACAATCAGCCCGCGACGATGCAGCGCATGCGGGATGCGATGGAACGTGCCTCGGCCGCCGCGCCGGCCGGCCTGACGTTGTCCTCGGTCGCCCTGGACGACCCGTTCGACCCGGTGGCCGCGTGGATGCGCGAACACACCCGGCCGTTCATCGGCATCGACATGCTCGACGAGGCGGCCCGCAACACGCAGTGAGCGAAGATCGGCACACAGTGGCGACATCGGGCAACAGACACTGATGCCCCCAAAAAACTGACGTCACGTCATCAACCGCTGCCTTGTTGTGATTTCGTGACCGATCTACGCGGATCAACCAGCGAATCGGCGCTTCGTAATCACGGTTCAGTAAAGGTATTCCGCGACCCCTGTTGGTGACCCCCGTCACGGAGGAGTCTCACCCGGACGACAGATCCCGAAGATCATCGGGATCGCAATGCCGGGTATGGCGACGGGATCGGCGATCCCGAGCCGCCGTCGCATCCGTGAGCGGGGAGGGTCGATCCATGACGGCACCGATCGAGACCACCGGTGTGGCCCGAGAGGCGCACCCCGAAGCGATCGCCGAGTCCGCCGGCGTCCGCATCGAGGGTCGTTCCCTCGGCCAGATCGCGTGGGCCCGATTCCGTCGCGACAAGGTCGCGATGGCCGGTGGCGTGGTGATCATCTTCATGGTACTCGTGGCGATCTTCGCCCCGGTGATCACCTCCTTCATCGGCGGCGATCCCACCGAGTACCACGACGATCTGCTCGACCCGGTGTTGAACATCCCCAACGGCAGCTTCGGCGGCGCCAGTTGGGACCATCCACTGGGTCTGGAGCCGGTCAACGGCCGGGACATCTTCTCGCGCATCGTCTACGGCGCCCGCATCTCGATGCTCGTGGCCTTCCTCGCCACCCTGCTGTCGGTGGTCCTCGGCGTCGTACTGGGCACCGTGGCGGGCTACTTCGGCGGCTGGATCGACGCGCTGATCAGCCGCGCGATGGACGTCTTCCTGGCCTTCCCGCTGCTCCTGTTCGCGATCGCGATCGGCAGCAGCCTGCAGGGCGAGGCGTTCGGCCTCAAGGGCGACACGCTCCGGGTCACCGTGCTGATCTTCGTGATCGGCTTCTTCAGTTGGCCCTACATAGCCCGCATCGTGCGCGGCCAGACATTGTCGCTGCGCGAGCGGGAGTTCGTGGACGCCGCCCGCAGCCTCGGGGCCACCGATCGGCACATCATCTTCAAGGAGCTGCTGCCCAACCTGGTCGGTCCGATCCTGGTGTATTCCACGCTGCTGATCCCGACCAACATCCTGTTCGAGGCCGCCCTTTCCTACCTGGGCGTCGGCGTGCAGGAACCCACCGCCTCGTGGGGTGGCATGCTCGCGCGCGCCACTCCCCGGTACGAGGACGCACCGATGTTCATGGTCGTCCCCGGAGTCACCATCTTCATCACCGTGCTCGCGTTCAACCTGCTCGGCGACGGCCTTCGAGACGCCCTCGACCCACGCAGCCGCTGAATATCCCGCAAGTCCCCACGAGGAGGCACGACCAGCGATGAAACACCCGGTAACTCGCAGGCGCAGGGCCCAGGCGCTGATCGGCATCGTTGCGGTCACCGCGCTGACCGCAACCGCGTGTGGCGGTGGCAGCGGCGGCTCGAAGAAGAAGTACTCGCCGAGCAACAAGGCCATCACCGAGGTCGTCAACCAGTCGTCCAAGAAGGGCGGGACGCTCAAGCTGGTCAGCTCGGACAAGTTCGACTCGCTCGACCCGGGCGACATGTACTACGCCTCGGCCTGGAACTTCTCCCGGCTGATGGCCCGTCCGCTGCTGACGTTCAAGCCCGCACCGGGCAACGCGAGCTACGAGTTCGCGCCGGACCTGGCCACCGACGTGGGCAAGACCGACGACGGCGGCAAGACCTGGACGTACCACCTGCGCAAGGGCGTCAAGTACGAGGACGGCACCGAGGTCAAGGCCTCGGACGTCAAGTACGCGGTCGAGCGGACCTTCGACAAGGAGATCCTGCCCAACGGCCCGGGCTACTTCGCCCAGTACCTCGACCCGGACAGCACCTACAAGGGCCCGTACAAGGACTCCGCGCCGGACAAGCTGGGCCTGAAGGCGATCGAGACGCCGGACGACTACACCATCGTCTTCAAGATGAAGGAACCGTTCGCGGACTTCAACTACCTCGCCGCGCTCCCGCAGACCGCGCCGGTCCCGCCCGCCAAGGACACCGGCAAGGAGTACGTCAAGCACCCCCTCGCCACCGGCGCGTACATGGTCGACGGCCAGTACGAGCCCGGCAAGGCGGTCAACCTGGTCCGCAACCCGCACTGGGACCCGAGCACCGACCCGCTGCGCAAGGCGCTGCCGGACCGGATCGAACTCCTGGAGAAGCAGGACGCGAACGACGTCGACAACCGGCTCTTCGCCGGCACGGCGCAGCTCGACGTGGTCGGCACCGGGGTCCAGGCCGCCGCCCAGAACAAGATCCTGACCGACGAGAAGCTGGCCGGGAACTCGGACGACGCGGTCTCCGGAGCGCTCGCGTACCTCGCGATCAGCTCGAAGACCCCGCCGTTCGACAACGTGCACTGCCGGCGCGCCGTGCAGTACGCGGTGAACAAGGCGCAGATGCAGCGCGCGGTCGGCGGTGAGGTCGGCGCCGACATCGCGACGAACCTGATGCCGCCGACGCTGGCCGGTTCCAAGGTCGCCGACATGTACCCCAACGGCGAAAAGCACACCGGTGACGTGGCCAAGGCCAAGGACGAGCTCAAGCAGTGCGGCAAGCCGGACGGCTTCAGCACCATCCTCACCGCGCGCAGCAACCGGCCCAAGGAGGTCGCGGGCGCCACGTCGGTGCAGAACGCGCTCGAAAAGGTCGGCATCAAGATCGAGATCCGTCAGTACCCCTCGGGTGACTACTTCACCCAGTTCGCCGGTGTGCCCAAGTGGGTGGCGGACAACAAGGTCGGCATCATGTTCATGCAGTGGGGCCCCGACTTCCCCACCCAGTTCGGCTTCTTCCAGCAGATCGTGGACGGTCGGGCGATCAAGCCCGCCGGTGGCACGAACCTGTCCGAGCTGAACGACCCGGCGGTCAACGGTCTGATCGACCAGGCCACCCGCACGATCGACCCGAACGCGAGCGCGGCCATCTGGCAGCAGTTGGACCAGAAGGTGATGGAGTCGGCGGTGATGGTCCCGTTCGCCTGGACCAAGTCGCTGCTCTACCGCCCGCCGAACGTGACCAACCTGGTCGTCACTCCCGCGTACTCCGGGATGTACGACTACCTCAACATCGGTATCCAGTAAGCCTGCGACGAGGTCAGTAGCCCGAAGGAGAGGTGAAGGCCCGTCAGTTCCGGTGCGGGGAGTGGTGATCCCGCTCCCCGCACCGGACCGGGTCGCCGGCTCATGATTTTCTATCTGCTCAGGCGACTGGCGGGAGCGGTGGTGCTCCTGTTGATCGTCACCATGGCGGTCTTCGCCATCTTCTTCCTCATACCGCGTCTGGGAGGCGCCACAAGCGACCAACTCGCCGCGCGGTACGTCGGCAAGTCACCCAGCCCGGCGGCCATTTCGCAGGTCAAGCACAGCCTCGGGCTGGACAAGTCGGTGCCCGAGCAGTACGGCAAGTTCGTCAAGGGCATGGTCGCCGGCAAGGACTACGACACCGGCGTGCGCAAGGTGCACTGCGCGCCGCCCTGCCTCGGCTTCTCCTTCCGCAACAACCTGGAGGTGTGGCCGCGACTCCAGGACCGGATCCCGGTCACCTTGTCGCTGGCCGCGGGCGCCGCGGTGCTCTGGCTGCTCGCGGGCGTCTCGATCGGGGTGATCTCGGCGCTCAAACGCGGCAGCCTCCTGGACCGCTTCTCGATGGGCTTCGCGCTCGCGGGCGTGTCCCTGCCACCTTTCTTCACCGGCCTGGTGGCACTGGCGTTGTTCAGTTATCAATGGCCGATCTTCAAGGGCGTGCACTACGTGCCGTTCTTCGACAATCCCGGTAGCTGGGCCTGGAACCTGGTGTTGCCCTGGCTGACCCTGGCGTTCCTGTACGCGGCGCTGTACGCCCGACTCACCCGCGCCGGCATGCTCGAAACGATGAGCGAGGACTACATCCGCACCGCCCGGGCCAAGGGCCTGCGCGAACGGGACGTCATCGTCAAACACGGCCTGCGCGCGGCGCTCACGCCGATCCTGACCATCTTCGGCATGGACGTCGGCCTGCTCCTGGGCGGCGCCATCCTGACCGAACAGGTCTATTCGCTCGACGGAATCGGCAAGTTCGCCGTCGAGGCGATCACGCAACAGGATCTGCCCGAAGTGCTCGGCGTGACGATGATCGCCGCCATCTTCGTGATCCTGGCCAACCTCGTCGTGGACCTGCTCTACGCGGTCGTCGATCCCCGGGTGAGGACCTGATGCCCCGACTGCTACCGCGCCGCAAGCGGGAAACCGCGGCCGAAGCACCCAAGCTCGCCCCGGCCGGTCCGCCGCCGGAGAAGGACAACTTCCTCGAAGTGCGCGGCCTGACCGTGCACTTCCCCACCGACGACGGCCTGGTGCGCAGTGTCGACGGGGTGGACTTCGCGCTCCGCCGCGGGCGCACGCTCGGCATCGTCGGTGAATCCGGCTCCGGCAAGAGCGTCACCTCGCTGGCGATCATGGGCCTGCACGGCAACACCAGTGCCCGGATCGGCGGCGAAATCTGGCTGGACGGCCAGGAGTTGGTGCGCTCGACTCCCGAGCAGGTCCGGCTGATGCGCGGCCGGCGGATGGCGATGATCTTCCAGGACCCGATGTCCTCGATGCACCCGTTCTACACGGTGGGCCACCAGATCATCGAGGCCTACCAGGTGCACAACGAGGTCTCCAACAAGCAGGCCCGGTCGCATGCGATCGACCTGCTCGGCCGGGTCGGCATCCCGCGTCCGGACCGGCGCGTGGACGACTACCCGCACCAGTTCTCCGGCGGCATGCGCCAGCGGGCGATGATCGCGATGGCGCTGAGCTGCGACCCGGAACTGTTGATCGCGGACGAGCCGACCACCGCGCTGGACGTCACCGTGCAGGCCCAGATCCTGGACCTGATCCGGGACCTGCAACGGGAGTTCAACTCCGCAGTGATGATGATCACGCACGACCTGGGCGTGGTCGCCGAACTCGCCGACGACGTACTGGTGATGTATGCCGGTCGGGCGGTCGAGCACGGCCCCTCGCGGACCCTGTTCGAGCAGCCCCGACACCCGTACACCTGGGGCCTGTTGGGCTCGTTGACCCGGCTCGACCGGGATCGCCAGGAACGGCTGATGCCGATCAAGGGCAGCCCGCCGAGTCTGATCTCGCTGCCCTCGGGCTGTGCGTTCCGCACCCGTTGCCCGTACGCGGACCACAACGACGGGCGGGAGAAGACCGAGGTCCCGCAGTTGGTCGAGATCGAGCCGGGCCACCGGACCGCGTGCCACCTGGACGTCCAGGAGCGCGAGCGGATCTGGACCGAGGACATCAGGCCGCGCCTGTGAGCGAGACGGCGAAAAGCAAAGGGAACGGGAACGCTGAAGTGACCGAGGGCGCCCGAGCGGGAGACGACGTGAAAGCTGCGCAGGCCGCCGATTCTTTGGACGTGCCGGAGTCGGACGCGCGGGAGCGGGACGTGCTGGTGCGGGTGCGTGGGCTGCGCAAGCACTTTCCGATCCGGGCCGGGATGACTCGGCGCCGGGCCGGAGCGGTCAAGGCCGTGGACGGGCTCGACTTCGACATCCGTGAGGGCGAGACGCTGGGTCTGGTGGGCGAGTCCGGCTGCGGCAAGTCGACCACCGGGCGGATGGTGATGCGGCTGCTCGAACCCACCGAAGGCACCATCGAGTTCGGCGGGCGCGACCTCACCGGGCTCTCCCGAGGGCAATTGCGGCCGCTGCGGCGCGACTTCCAGATGATCTTCCAGGACCCGCAGTCCTCGCTGAACCCCCGGCACACGGTCGGCACCATCGTCGGGCTGCCGTTCCGGCTCCAGAAGGTGACCCCCGAGGGCGGCATCAAGAAGGCCGTGCAGGAGTTGTTGGAGCTGGTCGGGCTCAGCCCCGAGCACTACAACCGCTACCCGCACGAATTCTCCGGTGGGCAGCGGCAGCGGATCGGCATCGCCCGGGCGTTGGCGCTGCGGCCCAAACTGGTGGTCGCCGACGAACCGGTGTCCGCGCTGGACGTGTCGATCCAGGCGCAGGTGGTCAACCTGTTGGACGACCTGCAGAGCGAGTTCGGGCTGACCTACCTGATCATCGCGCACGACCTGTCGGTGGTTCGGCACACCAGCGACCGGGTCGCGGTGATGTATCTCGGCAAGATCGTCGAGATCGCGGACCGGGAGGATCTCTACTCCTCGCCCAAGCACCCGTACACCGTCGCGCTGATGTCGGCCGTCCCGGTGCCGGATCCGGCCCGGCGCGAGACCCGCGAGCGCATTCTGCTCAAGGGCGACGTGCCCAGCCCGATGGACCCGCCGCCGGCCTGCCGCTTCCACACCCGGTGCTGGAAGGTGCAGGACATCTGCAAGACGCAGGAGCCGCCGCTGGCCGAGATCGTCGGGCGGCACCAGGTGGCCTGCCACTTCCCGGAGAACATGCCGGCGGGGGTGGGCGGCGGGGGCGAGGTCGTCGAGTTGGTGAAGCCGGCGGCGCCGGTGGCGGACGCGCCTGAGGTGGCCGCACCTGCCAAGGAAGTGGCTGCCGAGGCCGCGCCTGCGGAGGACGCGTCCGCGACGGACACGCCCGTGGCGGAGTCGGCGCCCGAGGCCGTCGAGGCCGGTGGGGAGCCTGCGGCGGAGGGTGCCGTCGAGTCCGACGGGAAGGACACACCGCCCTCACCGGCCCCATGAGTAGCGGGCCGTACCCGGCGGTGTAGAACATCCGTTATGTCGCCCGAGGTGCCGCCCGAGATCTTTCACCACACACTTCAGCAGGTCCTGGACCTGCTCGGCATCTTCGTGTTCGCGGCGGCCGGCGCCCTGATGGCCGTCCGGAAGAACTTCGACGTCATCGGGATCGCCCTGCTCGCCGAGGTCACCGCCCTCGGCGGTGGGGTGATCCGCGATGTGATCATCGGGTCGGTGCCTCCGGCGGCCTTCACCGATCTCGGTTACTTCACCACCCCGCTGCTCGCCGCCGGCCTGGTCTTCTTCCTGCACCCCCAGGTCGAACGCATCATGTCCGCGATCGACGTGCTGGACGCGGCCGGGCTCGGCCTGTTCTGCGTGACCGGCACCGCGAAGGCGTACGCGTACGGCCTGAATCCCATTCCGGCCGCCGCGCTCGGGGTGACCACCGCCGTCGGCGGCGGCGCGATGCGCGACGTGCTGGCGCGCGAAGTGCCCACGCTGCTGCGCTGGGACAAGGAGATCTACACCTTCCCGGCGCTGCTCGGCGCGGGCATCACCGCCGCGCTGATCGAGTTCGACCTGTTCGGGCCGGTGACCGCGACGGCGGCGGTGACCTTCGCGTTCCTGCTCCGGGTACTCGCGCTCCGGCGCGGGTGGCGGGCGCCGCGCGCGTGGCGCCGGAACTCGGGCACCAGTGTCGAGGAGTAGGTCGAGCAGTGGGTCGAGGGCCGGCGAGCCGACGGCGGGCGCGCCGCACGCTCGGGGTGGCCGCGGGCCCGCAGGAGTTCGGCTCGACCCGGTACGGGCGACTTCACCGCTTCACCGGCAGGCGCGGTGCCACCACTCACAGGGGTGGACCGGGCCCGATTCGGCTCGACACGCGTTGCACCAGGATGTGTGGGAGAGCCGGCATCCGTCGACCTACGACCACCGGCCGAGACGACCGGATCCGAAGGACGAGCGCCCGCGTCGGCGACTCGTCGCGTACGCGCCCGCGATGCCGGTGTCCCGGCGCTTGTGGCTCGGCCGATTCCTGCCCGGAGGGCCCCGTTACGGACGGGTGTACGGCCGCCCGCGCCGGCGCCCACGCGTACCCGACTAAGCTTCGCAGTGCGATGGCCTACTTCGATCACGCGGCGACCACCCCGATGCGCCTTTCGGCAATCCGGGCGATGACCGTACAGCTCGCCCGACTCGGCAACCCGTCCTCGCTGCACGCCTCCGGCCGACGCGCGCGCCGCACGGTGGAGGAGTCCCGCGAGTCGCTGGCCCATGCGCTGGGCGCGCGACCCAGCGAGATCGTCTTCACCGCAGGCGGCACCGAGGCCGACAACCTCGCGGTCAAGGGGATCTACTGGTCCCGTGTGGCGGCGGACCCGGCGCGACGGCGGATACTCGTCAGTCCGGTCGAGCACCACGCCGTGCTCGACCCCGTGTTGTGGCTGGAGTCGGCCGAGGGCGCGGTGGTCGAGTGGCTGGACGTGGACGCCGACGGCCGGGTGCAACCGGACACCCTGCGGGCGGCGATCGAGCGTGATCCGGCGTCGGTGGCGCTGGTGACGGTGATGTGGGCCAACAACGAGGTCGGCACGGTCGAACCGATCGCTGAGCTGGTCGAGATCGCGCACGAGTTCGGCATCCCGTTCCACTCCGACGCGGTGCAGGCGGTCGGCCAGATTCCGGTCGACTTCTCGGCGACCGGCCTGGACGCGATGACCGTCACCGGGCACAAGCTGGGCGGCCCGGGCAACTGCGGCGCGCTCGTGCTCGGGCGCGGCATCACGCCGGTGCCGGTGCTGCACGGCGGCGGCCAGGAGCGCGACGTGCGCTCGGGCACGCTGGACACCGCGGCGATCGCCGCATTGGCGGTGGCGGCCGAGGAGTCGGTGCGCGAACAGGCACAGTACGCGCGGCGAGTGGGCGCGCTGCGCGACGAGTTGGTGCGGCGGATCATGGCGGCGGTGCCGGACGCGCAGCTCAACGGGGATCGGCGGCTCGACCCGGCGTACCGGTTGCCGGGCAACGCGCACTTCTCCTTCCCGGGCTGTGAGGGCGACTCGCTGCTGTTGTTGCTCGACGCGCGCGGGATCGAGTGCTCGACCGGCTCGGCCTGCTCGGCGGGCGTCGCCCAGCCGAGTCACGTGCTGCTCGCGATGGGGGCGGACAGCGCCAGGGCGCGCGGATCGCTGCGGTTCAGCCTGGGGCACACCACCACCGAGGCCGAGGTCGCGGAACTGGGGGAGGCGATCCTGCCGGTGGTCACCCGGGCCCGATCGGCGGGTTCGGTGGCGGCGCGGCGGTAGGCCCCGGGCTCTCGGGCCCGGTCGGGTAATCCCCTCGGGGGTCGGCGGTGCGACCACGTACTCTTGAGGCGCTATGTCTGATCACATGCTTCCTCCTGCCAACGGCCGCCTGCGGGTGCTCGCCGCCATGTCCGGCGGAGTCGACTCCGCCGTTGCCGCCGCGCGAGCGGTCGAGGCCGGACACGACGTGGTCGGTGTCCACCTCGCGCTCTCGGCGAAACCCGCGACGCTGCGCGAGGGGGCCCGGGGCTGTTGCACGATCGAGGATTCCCGGGACGCGCGGCGGGCCGCGGACATGATCGGCATCCCGTTCTACGTGTGGGACATGGCCGAGCGTTTCCGCGAGGACGTCATGGACGACTTCGTGGCCGAGTACAAGGCCGGGCGCACGCCGAATCCGTGCCTGCGCTGCAACGAGAAGATCAAGTTCGCGGCGCTGCTGGACAAGGCGCTCGGGCTCGGCTTCGACGCGGTGTGCACCGGGCACTACGCGCAGATCGTCGAGCACCCGGACGGCTCGCGTGAGCTGCATCGCTCGATCGACATGGGCAAGGACCAGTCGTACGTGCTGGGCGTGCTCGATACCGACCAACTCGCGCACGCGATGTTCCCGCTGGGCGGAGACACCAAGGGCGATGTGCGGCTGGAAGCCGAGCGGCGCGACCTCGCGGTGGCGAAGAAGCCGGACAGCCACGACATCTGCTTCATCGCCGACGGCGACACCCAGGGCTTCCTGGCCAAGCACCTGGGCACCGAGCGCGGCGACATCGTGGACGCGACCGGCACCAAGCTCGGCGAACACGACGGCGCCTACGCCTACACGATCGGCCAGCGCAAGGGCCTGCGCATCGGCCGCCCCGCGGCCGACGGCAAGCCGCGCTACGTGCTGGACATCTCGCCGGTCCACAACACCGTCACGGTCGGCCCGGTCGAGGCCCTCGATGTGGACCGCCTGGTCGGCATCCGCCCCCGCTGGTGCGGCCCGGCCCCGGTGGGCGAGGTGACCTGCACGGCCCAGGTCCGCGCCCACGGCGAGGAGACGCCCGCCATCGCGGAGGCGGTCGGCGACGAGGTCCGCGTGCGCCTGGCCGAGCCGATCCGAGGCATCGCCCGGGGACAGGCGGTGGTCCTGTACGACGGCACGCGCGTCATCGGCTCGGCGACGATCGACGGGACGGCGTAGGCGGAGGGCCGCCGTCCGTCCCGCAGCCGTCCTTCCCGGCCGCGGGGCCGGCCCGCTAGCTTTTCTCCCGACTGGTGAACCAACCACGGGGGAGGAAAGAATGTCCCAAGCTTTCGAGGTCGACGCCGAGCAGTTGACCCAGGCCGGGGCGCAACTGGGCGAAGCAGCGGGGGCGTTACGGTCGAGCAGTGACCTGGTGGTGCGAATGCCGCATCCCGACACGTACTCGGCCACCTCCGCCGCCACCACCGAACGAGCCTTCGAGTACGTGGCGAAGGCATACGCGACCGTGGCCGAACAGGTCGAGGGCGCTCGCCGCGGGCTGGGGGCGAACGCGGCGCAGTACACCTCCACGGAGATCCGGAACAAGGATTCGTTCGCGGTCCCGCCCGCGCCCGCGCGATCCCGGATCGCCGCGATGTTCGAGGACCGGTGAGCGACGTCCGGGCCCTGGTCCCCGGCGACCCGATGTCCGTGCGCACCGCCGCCGGCAACCTCCTGCTCAACTGCATGGGCGCCGGCCGCGCCAACGAGACCCTGGGCCGAGTCGTGGAACAGACGTCGGCCACCTGGAAGGGCACCGCCGCCGAGGGCCTCCGGGCCGAACTGGGCGTTCGGCGGGCCCGGTTGACCGAGCTCTCCGATCGCGTCGGGGTCATCGTGCAGGCCCTGTACGGCTATGCCGACGCGCTTGCCACCGCCCAGGCGACCGCCGGTCGTTGTCTGGAGATCGCCGCGCAGTTGGGGATGGACCCCGTCCTGGTCGAGCAGTCGGCCATGCGGCCGGAACTGCTCATCCCGCAGTCCTACGACTGCGGCCCGACGGGCCGGCTGACCGATGCCGACATGGCACAACGCGCGGGTCTGGCCCAGGAGTTCAATCGGCTGCTCGCGGAGGCGCGAGCCAAGGCCGTCGAGGCCGACTACGCGCTCGAACGCACCATGCGGGTGCCGCTGAACGAGATAGCCACGCAATACCAGGTCGGTGACCAGGAGTTGGTCGATTTCGCGCCCAACCCGATCGAGAGTCGGATTCCCCATCTCAACGACCGGCGGCCCGCATCCGAGCAAGCCATGCTGCTTGAACTCTCCACCGAGGAGCGGGCCCTGTACATGTTGATCGGCAATCAGGCGTGGGAGGAGTGCCGCAAGCGATTCCCCGGCCAGGGCGAGCTCGAAGGCCATGCCGACGCGTTTCGACACACCTACTGGAATGCGTTGTTGGTCCGGAATTTCGGGCCGGAATGGACCGCGCGGTACACGACGGCGCACGAGATGGGCGCGGACCCGGATCCACTCAAGCGCACCTCCGAGTCGATGGACCTCTTCAACAACGAGGTCGGTCGACGGGTCGCCGTCGAAGCGAACGGCAAGTCGACCGAGGAACTGGCGGACATGGTGGAACACGCCGTGCGCAACGGGCAGACCGTGGTGGTCGGGGCCGACGGGCAACTTACCTACAGCGACTACGTACCACCCGGTCGCACCTGGGACGCGGATCGCAAAGGCAAGACGGAGTCGTTCGATGTCTGAGGAGCTGGACGACGCGGAATTCGAGATCGGAGCGGACGACGAGGGCGAAGAGGTCGGGGAGTCGGCGGATTGGAAGTCGCCGCTCATCGGGTGCCTGATCGGGGTGCTGATTACGCCGTTTGTGCTGGTGGGCGGGTTATACGCGGCGTCGGGGAGTTTTCGGTCCCTGGTGTCGGAGGTGTTTCGGCAGGAGGACGAGCGTTCCTTCCGGGAGCGGGCGCAGCGGGACATCTGTCGGGATGGGGTGCTGCGGCTGCGGGATGTGACGGACTTCGCCTGGGACACCGTCCATCTGGGCGCCGCCGAGGACACCATGGTGCGGCAGTACGGCGAATCGGTACGGCTGCCTCGCAGCAGCGACGACGAGCCGGTCACCTTCGTGTTCGTGAAGGGACGGGAAGCGGTGCGGACGTACGAGGTGGGGGGCGCCGTCCACGTCCGTGCCGGGGATCGCCCGTGGAGCCGGGAGGTGTATCTCCGCCTGGACGAGAAGCCGCCCGCGCCGGGCACGTTGGCAAGTCCGCAGGTGGGCGAGGGCGGCTTGCCCGCGGTCGTCGACAGCGCCACGCGGGAGCGGGTCTGCGGCGGGAAGTGAGGACGGGGCACCGGGGCCACCCTCGCCGATGGCGGGGTCGGCCCCCGGGCCGGGGGTGGTACCCGGGGGCCGATGCGTGCCCGCACGGCGTGCCCGCACCGCCTTCGACGCCGTGCGGGCTGTCTGGGCGTCACCGACGATGCCGGCCGGGGCGCGGGGGCGGGAGCAACGAAAGTTGATCGTGGTCATCCGAAGGTTGTCGAATGCGGCTCGGTGCTTCCGCTCCGCGTTGGGCGTCGGCGGAACCGGATCGGTGTGCGGCGCGTCGCAACGGTGTTCGGTGTTGCGACGGGGAGTGGTGACGTGGTGGGTGTGCGGGGGGCCTGGTGGGATCGGGCACTGCGGTTGTTGTTGGCCGTGGTGTCGATCCAGGTGTTGATGGTGGCGCAGCCGGCGTGGGCCTGCGGGTGCGGGGCGGCCGTGCCGGCCGGTGGGCGGACGTTGGCGGTCGGGCAGGAGACGTCGGTGGTGCGCTGGGACGGGCGTACCGAGGAGATCGACATGCGGCTGACCGTGTCGGGGGACGCGGAGCAGGCGGCGTGGATCATGCCGGTGCCGACGCGGGCGAGCGTGACGCTCGGGAACGGGGCGCAGTTCGGCGAGTTCGAGCGGGTGGTGGCGCCGGTCGAGCGGGTTCGGCACCACTTCTGGCCGAGGTCGGGGGAATGGCCCTTCGACGACTCGAAGGGCGACAGGTCGTCCCGTGCGGCGGCCCCGCCGGGATCGGGCGGGGTCGAGGTGGTCGGGCGCGAGCGGTTGGGCCCGTTCGACGTCGCGCGGCTCGCGGCCGACGACCCGAAGGCGTTGGGGAGTTGGCTCACGCAGAACGGCTTCCAGTTGCCCGCCGCGCTCGCGACCGCGCTGGAGCCGTACGTGCGGCAGCGCTGGGAGTACGTGGCGATCCGGCTCGCGCCCGAGGCGCCCGCCGGCGGCACCGGCCGGCCGGCGACCCTGCGCGGCGCGCTGGATCCGCTGCACCTGAGTTTCGCCTCGGATCGACTGGTCTACCCGATGCGCCTGTCCCAACTGGCCAAGGTGCCTCAACACTTGCGGCTGTACGTGGTCGCCGCGCACCGCATGGAGCCGCGCTCGGACATCGGCGGCAGGGCTCCGCAGGTGTTGTACGCAGGTCGCCCCGGCAGCGGTGGATCGACCGGGATACCGGTCGGGTTGGCCCCGATCGATGGCAAGCCGGCCTTCCTGACCGCGCTCGACCAGGACTTCCCGACCCCCGCCACCATCACCGACGATCACGAACTGCTCGTCGCCGCCCACGACAAGGGCTATCAACGAGCCACCTACCGGGACGAGTTGCTGAAGGTGGCCGGGATCCCGGTCTGGCTCCTCTCGGTGCTCGGCGCGCTCGTCGTGCTGCTCGTCGCGGGCCTGGCATGGCGGCGACGTCGCGGCACCCGCAGGCCGCCGATCGCACCCGGGCCGATCCCGCCGCGCCCGACGCACGCGCCGAGCTGATCCGCCGTCGCGGCGGCGTCAGGCGAGATCCGCCCAGACGCCGCCGACCATGACCGCCGTGACGGCGGTGAGCGCCTCGATGCGGTCGAGCGGATTGCCCGCGCACAACAGCAGGTCGGCGTCGTGGCCCGCGCGGAGTCGGCCCTTGCGGTCGCCCAGCCCGGTCGCATCGGCGGCGACGGAGGTGGCCGAGGCGATGGCCTCGGCCGCCGCGACGCCACCGGCGACCAGATCGGCGATTGCCGTCGGCAGGTTCCCGTGCGGCTTGCCCGAGCTGATCCCCGAGTCGGCTCCGGAGACGATGCGGACCCCGGCCCGGTGCGCGCGAGCCACGTGGCCGAACCGGACCTCCGGGGTCGCCCCGATGCGCTCCAGCATCTCGCGGACCGCCGGCGGCGGGACCACGTCGGGGTTCGTTCCGAGCGTGGGACACACGGCGATCCGCCGTACCGCGAGTCGGTGCAGCAGGTCGTCGGAGATCCGCACGCCCCGGTCGGTCAGGCAGGTGAAGTGCTCGATGCCGTCGGCGTCCGCGTCGAGAGCCTGTTCGACGGCGGACAGGCCGTGTGCGTGCACGGTCACCGGCAGCCCGGCGGCGTGCGCCTCGTCCACGATCAGGCGCAGCTCGGCCAGGGTGAACTGACAGCGCATCACATCGGTACCCGGGGTCATCGTGCCCCCGCTGCCCATCACCTTGACCACGTCCGCACCGCGCTCGGCCCGCTCCCGAACGGCCGCACGCAGCCCATCGGGACCCGCCGCCTCACCGCCGAGCCGCCAGCAATGCCCCCCGACGCTGGTGATCGGCGGCCCGGCGGCCAGAATCCTCGGCGCGGGCGTGCCGTCCGCGGCCCGATCGCGCCGCCGCAGCACCGACCAGTCGCGATCGCCGAGATCGCGCACCACGGTTACGCCGACGGCCAGTTGCCGCCGCAGCGAGTCGGTGATCACGGCGTCGAGCCGGTCGGGGGAGTAGTCGGGCAGTCGGTCGAGTGCGCCGTCCAGGCCGTCCCCGCCGAGGTGGCTGTGCAGATCGAACAGGCCCGGGAGCACGGTCGCCCCCGGATGCTCGACCACCTGCCAGCCGTCCGGCACGGGAGCCCCAGCCGGCTCCAGGCCGACGATGCGTCCTTGGGCCACGAACACCGCTACCGGCCCGTTCACGATGCGCTCGCCGTCGAAGGCCCGCGCCGCTCGGATCACCTGCATCTCGTCTCAACGTCCTTGTTGTCGGTGAGGCATCGTGCGGCCTCGGTTTCGATGGGGCCGTGCGGTGTGATCCCCTTCGCCGGCCGGGGGACCGCGATGGGGCTCGGTCCCGGGGCAGTTGCTCCCGATGGGGGTGTGGCGTTGCGGACCGGTCGGCCGCGTCCTTGGAGCCCGGGTCCGGGATCACGAGCGAGGTGACGGCGATCCCGACAAGGGACAAGGACGACAGCTCGGAGCCGAAGACGAGCCCGAACGCACCGGCGACCGGCCCGGCACAATTCTCGCCCCCGGTGGGGGCCTTCACACGAAATCACCCGAAGTGGCAGTCGTGCAGGGTGCGAACCTGCCGGTCGTTGCCCAGGGCCGGGCCGCGACCACCGCGACCCGACCCCGCCCGCGCCTCCTCGGCCGCCCGTCGACGCCCGATCCGCGCGGGTCCGCCGCCGCCCCATGGCCGGACGGGGGGCGAAGGGCCCTGTGGTGAAGGGAATCCCGGCGTAGGGGAGTTCACCCCATCGGACAGTTCGCCGAGCAGGTGCACGGCGGGTCCGGGACGGGCCACGGATCGCGCGAGGACCGCTTGTGCCGCTCCGGCGGTACGACGACGCTGACCCCTTCCGGGCCGACCCGGTACACGGCGATGGTGATGCCGCTGCCGGGCGGCTCGGGGATCGATTCCGCGTCCGCGTCGGCGAGATGCGAGCCGGTGGGCTTCCGGAGCGGGTGGTTCATGACAAGGTGCCTTTCGTTGACATACAGCTCAATGCAGTTGTTTGTATGCCAAGAGTGATCACCAGGGCCTACGATCGACAGGGGCCGGGGTTGACTTCGTTCGCTTTCAACGATTTCTGGGGGCAATGTGTCCGCAGCCACCGAACTGGACCCCTCGGCGTCCGTACTCACGTTCTATGCGACCGAGTTCCGGCGCGAGCGCGAAAAGCTCAGGATGACCCAACGCGCGATGGCCAAACGAGCCTGGATGGCCCCATCGCTGCTCAACAAGATCGAGTCGGCAAAGCGCCTGCCGACGGAAGCCCTCTCGAAGCTGGCCGACGAACTCTTCGGCACGGGCGACCGGTTCCAGCGACTGTGGCCGTTGGTGATCCGGTATGCATATCCGGCGTGGTTCAGGCCGTTCGTCGAACTCGAAGAGGCCGCGTCGATCATCAAGTCGTTTCAGGTGCAGGTCGTGCCCGGGTTGCTTCAGACGGAGCGGTACGCCCGCGCTGTGCTGGCGGCTGGACGTCTTGACCTGAACGACCTGGATGAGCAGGTCAGTGCTCGTTTGCAACGCCAGCGCACTCTCGAACGCGAGGAGCCTCCCGAGTTCCGCGCTGTATTCGACGAGAACGTCTTGCGCCGTGTTTGGGGCGGGCGTGACGTGGTGCGAGAACAGCTCGAACGAGTGCTTGAGTTGGCCGAGCAACCTCGCTTCGTGATCCAGGTGCTTTCATACGAATCGGGGGGTCACGCAGGGGTTGGCGGGCCGTTCACAGCGCTTACGCTGGATGAAGGACCAGACGTGGTCTACGTGGATGGATTTCTGCAGGGCCAGATCCTGGCAGCTCCGGTGGATGTGAAGGCGGCTCGGCGCGTCTACGATCTGCTGGTTGCCGAGGCCCTTTCGCCCACGCGGTCAATCGACCTGATCGCTTCCGTGCTGAAGGAACTGTGAGCCCATGATCACAAACGCAACAATGCCCCACCGTTGGCGGAAGAGCAGTTACAGCACCAACAACGGCGGTGACTGTGTCGAGGTTGCCACCACCCTCGCCGCCGTCCCCGTCCGCGACAGCAAGGCCCCCGCGCTCGGCCATCTCACCATTGCCCCCGCCGCCTGGTCCGTCCTGCTGACCGCCTTGCACGCGACCCGATGAACCCCCGTGCTCCGCCGCCTACTTCCGGGCGGCGGAGCCCGGATCGTCCACGAAAGGACCCCATGAGCCCATGACTGGCCCCACGTCCCACCGTTGGCGAAAGAGCAGTCACAGCAGTGACAACGGCGGTGACTGTGTCGAGGTTGCCGACGGCTTCGCCGCCGTCCCCGTCCGCGACAGCAAGGCCCCCGCCCTCGGCCACCTCACCATTGCCCCCGCCGCGTGGTCGGCCCTGCTGGCGACCCTGCACGCAGCCTGACCAACTCCCGGGTTCCGCCGCCCACTTCCGGATGACGGAGCCCGGATCGTCCACGAAAGGACCCCGTGAGCCCATGACCGGTCCCACGCCTCACCGTTGGCGAAAGAGCAGTCACAGCAGCAACAACGGTGGCAACTGCGTCGAGGTTGCCTCCGTCCTCGCCGGCGTCCCCGTCCGAGACAGCAAGACCCCCACCCTCGGACACCTCACCATCGCCCCCGCTGCGTGGTCCGCCCTGCTGACCACCCTGCACGCGGCCTGACGGATCATCAGGCTCCTTCACCGCGCGGGTGTGGCAAGATCGGGCGCATGATCTCCAGAATCGAGTCCTCCGTCCGCCTGTGAGCGAGACGCCCGGGACTGGACTGCCCGGCACCCCCATCACGCTGTTCAGCCATGCGCTCCGGCTCCATCAACAGACGCCGGACCAGCCCCTTCCACGTGAAGGCCAGCCGTATCCCGACGCGGAACGGCGACAGCGGGAAGCATCTCCTGAAGCGCCACGAGACCGGACCCTCGTGGGGACCGACGTCGCCCGAATCCTCGACGAACACTTCGCGGATCCGAACGCGTCGCCGAAGCTGTTGGCCGACCGCTTCCACGGCCTCTACATCCCGATCCACCACAACGACAACATCGCCGCCGCCGCCCGCAGGGCCGGGGAGAGCCGGAGCCGCGAGGCCGGCCGGTGGTTGGTGCGGCACGGGACCGATACCGACCCGGTCACCATCGGGCTTGCCCTGCTCGCCGAAGTCGGCACGGCGGACGACATCCCGCTGATCCAGACCATCGGACTGCTCTCCCTCACGTTCGGTCCGCTCGCGGCTCATGCCCTCGAACGCCTGCCCGACGGGGCGACCGCACTGATCTGGCTGGCCGAACGGGTCACCGGATGGGGCCGGGTCTACGTGGTGGAGTCCCTGTGTCGGCTCACCGACGAACACCCCGCCGTCCGGCCCTGGTTGCTGCGCCGCGCCGCCGACGGTGACTTTCTCAACGCCTACTTCGCCGGCCGGGTCGCACACGTCGCCAGGCTGCACGAAGCCGTCGCGGACTTCGGGAACGATGCCGAACTGTTCGACCAGGCGACCCTGATCCTGCACACGATGACCTACTCCGAAGGCATGGGCGAGACCCTGCGCCACTACCCACACAGCGCCCCCGTGCTGGAGGCGTACGTCCGACACCTCGAACGCGTCGAGCCGGCGGCCCGGCACTACTTCGTCGCCGCGACGATCGCCCACTACCTGACCAAGGAGAAGCCCGAACGGCCCGAATTCGAGCTGCGTTGGCAGCAGATCCGAGCCTCCTGCCTCGCACTCCTCGACCGGCACGACTGGTGCGACACGGCCCGGCACGGCCTCGCCGCCGAGGACGCCCGGCTGACCTGGCTCGCGGACTCCGTGGCGGCGGAACTCGAACTGCGCGCCTTCCTCGACGACCGACCGGAACCCGAGGCGTAACGAACACCCCGCAGCGCCGGCCGCCCCGTCCCCACCGGGGCTGCCGGCGCCCGGCTTCACCCGACGTCGGCCCGGCGGTGGTTGAGGATCTCCGTGGGCACCGCCGGGGTCGCGTGGGCGCCGGCGCCGTGGCGGAGGAGCCAGGCGGTGGCCTCGGCGCTGGGGAGGGCCTTGGACATCAGCCAGCCCTGGGCCGCGTCGCAGCCGAGTTCGCGCAGGCGTTGGTAGGTGGCCTCGTCCTCGACGCCCTCGGCGACCACGCGCAGGCCCAGGGAGTGGGCCAGTTGCACGATCGAGCAGACGATCGCGGCGTCCTCCTCGTTCATGGTCAACCGGGCCACGAACGAGCGGTCGATCTTGATCTCGCTGACCGGGATGTGCCGCAGATGCACGAGCGAGGAATAGCCCGTACCGAAGTCGTCCAGGGACAGCCGCACGCCCAACCGGCGCAGCGCCTCCAGCGATTCGGCGGCCCGTTGCGGCTCTTCGAGGAGCACCCGTTCGGTGATCTCCAACTGCAACGCGCCCGCCGCGACGTCGTGTTCGCGCAGGCCGGCGGCCACCGAGTCGGCGAAGGAGGGGACGTGGATGTCCCGGGCGGAGATGTTCACCGCGACAGGGACGTCGATGCCCTCCACATGCCAGCGCGCCACCTGGTCCAGCGCGACGTCCACCACGTAGCGGGTGAGTCGGGGCATCAGCCCGGTCTGTTCGGCCAAAAGCACGAACTCCTCGGGGGAGACCTGCCCCCGGGTCGGATGGCGCCAGCGCACGAGCGCCTCGCAGCCGTCCACCCGACCGTCCGCGAGCCGAATTTTCGGCTGGTAATGCAGCTCGACCTCGTGATTGTCCAACGCCCGGCGCAGATCACCGAGCAGCAGCAGCTTGTCCCGGGTGTTCACGTCACGCGAGTCGTCGTACAACTCCACGCCGCTGCGCGAGCGTTTGGCCAAGTACATGGCCACGTCGGCGTATTGCAGCAGTCCGAGCACGTCCGAGGCGTGATCGGGGAAGATCGCCACACCGACGCTGGCCTCCACGTCCAGGGTCAACTCGTCCAGGTCGAACGGCTCGCCGATCCGGTCCACGATGCGATGCGCGAGGCCCAGGACCACCTCCTGCGCGGTCTGTCGGTCCGTGCCCATGTCCAACCCCGGCAGCAACAGGGCGAATTCGTCCCCGCCGAGGCGGGCCACCGTGTCGCCGGGGCGGACCAGCGTCTCCAGGCGCGCGCCGACCTGCTGTAACAGCCGGTCGCCGGCGACATGTCCGAGTGTGTCGTTGACCTCGTGGAAGCGGTGCAGGTCGAGCAGCAGGAGGGCGACCCGCCCACCGCGCCCGCCGGCCCGCCCGAGTGCCTCCTCGCCGCGCTCCAACAGCAGCCGCCGATTCGGCAGTCCGGTCAGCGCGTCGTGCCGCGACTCCTGCTCGCGGTCGAAGCGCACCATCGTGCTCTGGTACAGCGTGTGCAGCGGGACCACGAACAGCGGGAGCAGCCAAGGCTCTTCGGCGGCGACCACGGCGATCACCGGGGACAGCCCGATCAGCGCGCCGTGCGAGACCGCCCGGGCGCGCATCTCGGCGCGGGCCAGCGCGAGCACACTCGTGCCCCGCCAACTGGCCCGGACGAACCACCCGGAGATCTGCGACACCGCCGACATCGCGAGCCCGGCGAGCGCGACCACGGGGAAGTCCGCCACGTGCAGCGCCCGTGTCTCGTCCGGGCCCGGGTCGATGCCGAACAACCCCAGCACCAGGTCGGCGGCGATGAAGGAGAGTACGTAGTGGCCGATCGTGTAGCCGATCCGCCACCACGAATCACGTCTGAGCAGGCCGGACACCAGGATCGGCACGGCCTGCCACAGCGCCGCGATCTGCCACCCGTGCACGAGCAACAGGCCGAACGTGATGGCGATCGACGGCATCGCGCCGGGGACGTACAACCCCCGGCGCGTGAGCGCGGTGTACCCGCCGTCGATCGACACCAGCGCGAGCATGATCCACACGCCGGGTGTCAGCGGGATGGGACACCGACCGTCGGCCACGGCGAGCGTGGGCGGCACGACGAGCGCGCACAGGCCCAGTAACGCCACGATCCCGGTGTGGATGAAGAATGCCCGCGGTCGTGCCAGTCGCGACAGGTCAGTCCTGCCGATCCGACCCATGCGCCTGCTCCCTGCGGCCTCGTCGGGCGGCATCCCGGGCGCCGGGACGGGTACGCCTGTGGGGCACCGAGCCCGCCGGGTGGGCAAGCTCCCGCTCAGGGTAGGTCGTTCCGGCGGTGCGGGGGAGGGGAATCAGCCGGCGCGCTCGGCCACCCACGCACGGGCCGCCTCGGCGCCCTCGTTCAGGAGTACCGCAAAGCCCTCGTCGTCGAGGATCGGCAGCCCGAGTTGCACGGCCTTGTCGTATTTGGAGCCCGGATTGTCGCCGACCACGACGAAGTCGGTCTTCTTCGAGACCGAGCCTGTCACTTTGGCGCCGCGTTCCTCCAGGGCCTCCTTGGAGCTGTCCCGGGTGAAACCGGTGAGAGTCCCGGTGACGACCGTCACAATTCCGTCAAGCGGGCCGGGCGGCTTCTCCTCGTCCGAGCCCTCTTCGGCGAGCCGCACACCCGCCGCGCGCCACTTCTCGATGATCTCGCGATGCCAGTCCTCGGCGAACCACTCGGCCACCGCCTTGGCGATGATCGGACCGACGCCGTCGACCGCGGCGATCTCCTCCTCGGACGCCGCCGCGAGACGGTCGAGGTCGTGGAAGCCGCTCGTGATGGCCCGGGCGGTGGTGTCGCTGACGTGTCGGATGCACAACGCGGTGAGCACCCGCCACAGCGGTTGGGTCCTGGCCTTCGCCAGTTGTTCGATCAGCTTGACGGTGTTGGCCTTCGGCTCGGAGGGCTTCTTGACGTTGCCCTCCTTGTCGTACGTGGCCTTCGACCAGAAGTAGGGAACGAGTTCCTTCTCGTCCTCGGCCGCACCCTTGCGATTGACCTTGCGCAACATCTGCACGTCGCGCAGTTGTTCGGCCGTCAGGTCGAACAGATCGGCCTCGGTGTCGAGTACGGACGGACCGGCGGCCGGGTGGGTCAGCGCGACCGCGGTCTCGTAGCCGAGTGCCTCGATGTCGAACGCCTTGCGGCCCGCGAGGTAGAAGATCCGCTCGCGCAACTGGGCGGGGCACGACCGCGCGTTCGGACAGCGCAGGTCGATGTCGCCCTCCTTCATCGCGCGCAGTTCGGACCCGCACTCGGGGCACGCGGCCGGCATCTCGAACGCGCGCTCGCTGCCGTCGCGCAGGTCGGCCACCGGACCCAGGATCTCCGGGATCACGTCGCCCGCCTTGCGCAGCACGATCGTGTCGCCGATCAGCACACCCTTGGCCTTGACCACCTGCTGGTTGTGCAGCGTCGCGCGAGCCACCACCGACCCCGCCACCGTCACCGGCTCCATCACCGCGTACGGCGTGACCCGCCCGGTCCGCCCGACGCCCACCTCGATGTCCAGCAGCTTGGTGTTGACCTCCTGCGGCGGGTACTTGAACGCGATCGCCCACCGAGGCGCCTTCGAGGTCGCGCCGAGCCGGCCCTGGATCGGGATCTCGTCGACCTTGATCACGATGCCGTCGATCTCGTGCTCGACCGAGTTGCGGTGCTCGCCGTAGTACCGGACGAACTCCTTCACCTCGTCGATCGTGTCGACCACCTTGTTGTGCTGCGCGGTCGGCAGCCCCCACGCGTGCAGACGCTCGTACGCGTGCGACTGGCAGTCGATGTCGAAGCCCCGCCGGGCACCGATGCCGTGCACGATCATGTGCAGCGGGCGGGACGCGGTGACCCGCGGGTCCTTCTGCCGCAACGATCCGGCGGCGGCGTTGCGCGGGTTGGCGAACGGCTTCTCGCCGGCCTCGACCAGCCGCGCGTTCAACTCGTCGAACTTCTCGATCGGGAAGAAGACCTCACCCCGGATCTCGACCAGTTCGGGTACGTCGTGGCCGCCGTCGTCCCGCAACCGGGTCGGGATCTCGGCGATCGTACGGATGTTCGGCGTGACATCCTCGCCGGTCCGGCCGTCTCCGCGCGTCAACGCCCGAACCAACCGGCCGTTCTCGTACAGCAGGTTGATCGCCAACCCGTCGATCTTCAGCTCGCACAAATAGTGGAACGACCCGGTCCCCAACTCCTTGGTGAGCCGGTCGTCCCACTCGTCGAGCTCCTCCTCGTTCATCGCGTTGTCGAGGCTGAGCAGGCGCTCCAGGTGGTCCACCGAGGTGAAGTCGGTCGAATACGTGCCGCCCACCTTCTGGGTCGGCGAATCCGGCGTGCGCAGCGCCGGATACCGCTCCTCGATCGCCTCCAGCTCCCGCATCAGCGCGTCGAACTCGCCGTCGCTGACGACCGGCGCGTCCTTCACGTAGTAGCGGAAGCGGTGCTCCTCCAGCTCGCGGGCGAGCGTCGCGGCGCGTTCGCGCACCTCGGCCGGGATCTCGTCCACTCCGGTCGTCGCACCAGCCACGTCGTCGCCCTCCAGCGCCACCAGTTCGAATGGGTCGCGGCCGCGGCACCTGGCGCGCCGCGGGTCGCTACATGGCGCCTTCGGGGTCGTCCCGAAGCACCCGGCCGGCAGCCACGCCGTGGGACAGGGCGGCTCGGGCATGCGCCGGAGAGGCACCGGCGAGGCCACACGTGGGGGTCACCACGACGGCTTCGGCCAGGGACTCCGGCGGGAAACCGAGCCTGTTCCACAACGTTCCGACAGACCTGACGGTACCGGGCGGGTCGGACAGTGGGCGCGACCCCACACCGGGCTTGACCTCGGACGCGTCGCTCTCCGGGGCCAGGCTGGGGACCACCCCGGCGAAGAGCCGGAAGCCGGCCTCGACCGCCTCGCCGATCGATTCGTCCTGGGATCGCTGCAACAGCGAGACGTCGAGCGAGACGCCCGCCGCGCCGGCCTGACGCAGCAGCGTGATCGGCGTGCCGGGGGCGCAGCAGTGCACGATCGTCGGGACGCCCGCACCCGCGATCACATCGCGCAGCGTGTCCCGGACCACCGCCTTGTCCACCGCGCGCAACCGGCCGAACCCGCTCGCGGTCGGCACGTCGCCGGCGATCACGCCGGGCAGCGCGGGCTCGTCCAGTTGCAGCACCAGGTCGGCGCCGGGGATCCGGCGGGCCACCTCGGACACGTGCAACCGGATGCCCTCGGCGAGCGACACGGCCAGGTCCCGGCATGCGCCCGGGTCCGCCAACGCCTTGTCGCCGTAGGTCAGTTCGATGGTGGCGGCGAGCGTCCACGGGCCCGCGACCTGGATCTTGAGCGGACCGGTCCAGCCCTGGGTGAACTCCTCCAGCGCGTCCAGGTCCTGGCCCAGGTACGAGCGGGCCCGGCGGTGGTCGCGCCCGGGGCGGTCCACGAAGCGCCACCCGGAGGGCTGTACGTCGGTGTAGAGGTCGACCAGCATCCCGGCCGAGCGCCCGGTCAGGTCGGCGCCCGGCCCACGCGCGGGCAACTCGGGCAGGTGCGGCAGGTCGGTCAGCAGGCCGAGCACCATCCGGACCGTCTCGCGGATGTCCTCGCCCGGCATGGAACCGACCCCGGTGGCGCTGCCGGGTGACCAGGGAGAAGTACGTTCTGGGGTGTCCACGCCCGGAAGCTTAGTTCGCGCCGGTCGGTGCCCCGGCGGGTGTCGCGACGGGGTTCTTCGTGGCGGCCCCGCCCGCTGCCTCGGCCGCCGAGCGCAGCGGGACCTCGCGGACGAACCAGGACAACGCGAACGCGAGTGCGGACAACACCGCCAGCCCGATCACCACGCCGTGCAGGCCGCCGGCGACCGCCGTGCGGAAGGCGTCCCGGGCGGCGGTGGGCAATTCGCGCAACATGGCCGGGGTCGGGCCGGTCCCGTCCCGGTCCGGGCCCAGGCTGCCCTGGAGGCGGTGGGCGTATACCGCGCCCAGCAGCGCGACGCCGAGCGAGCCGCCGATCGTGCGGGTCAGCGTCGCGGTGCCGCTCGCCGCGCCCAGGTCGCGGGGGTCGGCGCTGTTCATGGTGAGCACCATGGTGCTCTGCATCACCAACCCCACGCCGATCCCGATCACCAGGGTCAGCGCCGAGGCCGCGGCCGTGGGGGTGTGCACACCCAGGCCGAGCAGTACGAGTGCCCCGGCGATCATCACCGCGCCGCCCGCGATGGGATACACCCGATAGCGGCCGGTACGAGTGATCAGCCGGCCGACGGTGACCTGGACGCCGAGCATGCCCAGCATCAGCGGCAGGAGCAGCAGGCCGCCCGCGGTGGGCGAGGCGTCCCGGACGAACTGCATGTACTGCGGCAGGTAGTTGGTGGCCGTGATCATCACCGCGCCGACCAGGAAGCTCAGCACCTGGGCGAGGGCGAAGTTGCGGTCGGCGAACAGCCGGGGCGGGATGATCGGTTCGGCCGCGCGCCGCTCGACCGGGACGAAGCCGGCGAAGGCGAGGGCGGCGAGCCCGGCCAGTCCCAGGATCTGCGGGGAGGTCCACGCGTAGGTGGTGCCCGCCCAGCCGGCGAGCAGGGTCAGCGCGACGATCGCGATGGTGAGCAGCGCGGCGCCGGCGTAGTCGATCCGGGCCTTGATCCGCACGGTGTCGAGGCGGATGCCGACGCCGACGATGGCCAGCGCGAGCAGGCCGAACGGCACGTTGACGTAGAAGGCCCAGCGCCAGTTCAGGTGATCGGTGAGGAAGCCGCCGAGCAGCGGCCCGCCGACCAGCGCGATCGGCATGACCGCGCCGAACAGCGCCTGCACCCGACCACTGTCGCGGGGCGGCACCAGCGTGCCGATCAGCGCGAACGCGCCGACCATCAGCCCGCCCGCGCCCAGCCCCTGGACGGCGCGGAAGGCGATCAGCTCGTTCATGTCCCGGGCCAGGCCGGAGAGCACGGAGCCGACCAGGAACAGCCCGATCGCGGCCAGGTACGCGCCCTTGCGGCCGTACAGGTCGCCGACCTTGCCCCAGATCGGGGTGGTCACGGCGGCGGCGAGCAGGTACGCGGTCACCACCCAGGACAGGTGCTCCAGGCCGCCCAGGTCACCCACGATGGTGGGCAACGCGGTGCCCACGATGGTGCCGTCGAGCATGCCCAGGAACATGCCCAGGATCGGGCCGAGGACGGCGAAGGGGATCCTGCCGGGCGGGGTGTCGGTTTCCTGTGGCATGGCGTTGCCCCCGTGGTGGGTTCGGTCGGGTTCGACGGTGCGGGCGCGAGGTCAGGCCGCGTACGGACGGACGGCCTTGGCCTCGCGCAATGCGTGCGCCCACCACACGAGCTGGTCGAGCATGGTCTTCGCGGCGGCGTTCGCGGCGGGGTCGATCGCGTCGCCCGCCGCGTCGAACCTGTCCCAGTGCCCGTGGAAGCTGACCGTGTCCCGGACGGTGACCGCGTGCAACTCGGCCAGTACGACCCGCAGTTGCTCGACCGCGCGGAGCCCGCCGGACAGCCCGCCGTAGGACACGAAGCCGACCGGCTTGGCGTGCCATTCCGGGTTGTGCCAGTCGATCGCGTTCTTCAGCGCGGCCGGGAAGCTGTGGTTGTACTCCGGTGTGACGATCACGAACGCGTCGGCGGCGGCCAGCCGGGGCGACACCTTCGCGAGCAACTCGGCGGTGTTGGGCGCGGGCGGCTGCCCGAAGGCCGGGAAGACGGTGGGCAGCGGGGTCTCGACCGGGTCGACCACGTCCACGGTGAGGTCGGAGTGCTCGGCGGCCCGGGCCCGGATCCAGGCGGCGACGGTGGGCGCGAAGCGGCCCTCCCGGGTGCTGCCGACGAGGATCACGAGGCGCAGGGGAGTGGTGGCGGGCATGGGTGCTCCTCGATGGGATGTGTACAACGTATCCGGCGGGATACAACGTACACAGACAGGTGTACGTCGTCTACTCTTGATACGTTGTACACATCGTTGCGGCGCAGCCCCCGGAGGACCGTCATGGCCGGCCAGCAGAAGAAGTCGTCGTCGGCCGAGGCGCGACCGGACGCCGCCGGCGCGGGCGGCGAGCCGCGCGTCTCGCTGTGGGAACGGCTGGAGAACCCGCCGCCGGCTCCGCGCGCCGTGCTCAGCCCGGATCGCATCGCCGAGGTCGCGGTCGGCGTCGCCGACGCCGAGGGCATCGAGGCGGTGACGATGCGGCGGCTGGCGACCGAGTTGGGTGTCGCGCCGATGGCCGCGTATCGGTACGTGTCGGGCAAGGACGACCTGTTGGAGCTGATGGTCGATCGGGTCTACGGCGAGTTGACCGCGCCCGAAGCCGGCGCGGGGTGGCGCGCGACGCTGCGCGGGTTGGCCACGGATACCCGCGACGTCGTGCTGCGGCACCCGTGGCTGGTGCAGTTGCCGTCGGCCCGCGCGGCGATCTCACTCACCCCGAACCGGCTGGCGGCGGTCGAGTGGGGGATGGCCGCGCTCGCCGAACTCGACCTGTCGCCGGACGACGCGATGGTCGCGGTGGACGCGGTCGGCGCGTACGTCCAGGGCCGCACCGCCGCCGAGGTGGCCACCCTGCGGCTGATGGAGGTTCGGGGTGCGGCCGATGTCCACGCGCTGCGCACGCAGTTGGCCCCGGAGATGACCTACCTGATGAAGACGGGCCGCTACCCCGCCTTCCACGACTACCTCGGCACCGCCCGGCACAAGGACGACCCGCGCCGCCAATTCGAGACCGCCCTCGACTGCATCCTCGACGGCCTCGCCGCTCGACTGGGCATCTGACCGCCGAGCGGACACCGGCAACCTCGAACGCCGGCCGGCCGGCCGGGACGGCAACTCGTTCGGCATGTACATCTGCACCGACCTCGCGTGCTCCCTGTAT